>NZ_JBBEOI010000147.1 GCF_037860755.1 Aquipuribacter hungaricus
CGCGCCCGCAGGCCCCCCCCGGGGTCGACGCCCGCCGCGCGGGCCCGGACCACGGCGGCGAGGAGCTCCTCGCCGACCCGGTCCTGCTCGGTGGTCGCACCGTCCGGCGCCGCCGGGACCGGCAGGCCCGCCCGCTCGAGGCGCTGGAGCAGCTTGTCGGCGCGGGCGAGGGCGGGCAGGTGCCGCGGGATGCCGTCGACGGGCCCGCGGGCCGGCTTCTCCTGCGCCTTGAGCTCGTCCCAGCGGGCCTGGACCGCCTCGCCGGTGCGCGCCTGCTCGTCGCCGAAGACGTGGGGGTGGCGGCGGCGGAGCTTGGCCGCCAGCGTGCGGGCGACGTCGTCCACGTCGAACGCCCCGCGCCCGGCCGCCACCCGGGCGTGGAAGACGACCTGGAGCAGGACGTCGCCGAGCTCCTCGGCGAGCTCGGCCTCCGCGGCAGGCGTGCCGTCGAGCGCCTCGACCGCGTCGAGCACCTCGTAGGTCTCCTCGACGAGGTAGCGGGTGAGGCTCTCGTGCGTCTGCTCCGCGTCCCACGGGCAGCCGCCCGGGGACCGGAGCCGGTCCATGACAGCGACGACGTCGAGCAGGGCGGCCCCGGGGGCCTCGGCGCTCACCTCAGGCGTCGGCGTCCGGGGCGGGCAGCCAGGGGTGCTCGACCGGGACGATGAGCTGGGCCCCGCCCTCGCTCACCTCGCCGTAGCGGGGGTTGACCTCGAGGTCGTCGACGAGGGCCTGGAACTGCTCCTCGACCTCGGCGGCCAGGGCGGGGTCCTGGGTGATCTCGCCGAGCATGAGGTTGGTCGAGATGAGGCGCAGCGTCGGCTCGGAGTAGATGCCCGTCGGGCGGCCGGCCTCCTCGTCGACGGAGGCGAGGAACTGGCGGGCCTGCACGTCGCCCAGGACGGCGCCGTTCTCCCGCGCGATGGACTCCACCGTGTCGCCGACCGCGAGGAAGGTGAGCACCTGCGCAGGGGCGACGGGCTGGCCGTTGCTCACCTCGAGCGGCAGCTCCTCCAGCACGGTGGCCACGTCGGCCTGGGTGACGACCGTCTCGCCGTCCACGAGCGCCGCGGCCGACGGGTCGCCGAGCGCGGAGCACGCGCCCAGCCCCAGGGCGGCGACGACGGCACCGACGACCGGGAGCGCCCGTGGGCCGCCTCGCCTCGTGCTGCTGCGGGGGGTCATCGTCGTCCTGGTCCCTTCGTCGCCGGCTCGTGCTCGGTACGGAAGGGTACGGCGCCCACGCGGCCGCGGGGTCCGTCCGCCAGGGCGGCGGCCGCGGCCGCCGTCGAGCCCGGCTCCGGGGCGGGAGCGGCCGGGTCGGTGGCCGCGACGACGACCGGCTTCTCCGGGGCGGGGAGCACGGTGCTGACCAGGCTGCGCACCCAGTCGACGAGCTCCGCGTCGCCCACGGGGCCGCCGATCGGGCGCCCGGCCATCGGGGCGGTCGGCAGCGGGACGAGGACCGTGCCCAGCGACGGCTTGACGACCGTCTTCGGGTAGAGCCGCTCCAGCCGCAGCCGCGCGGACTCGGCCAGGTCGACCGGGGCCAGGCGGAGGAACTTGCCCTGGACGCTGACGTCCTTGAGGCCGTAGCCGCGCAGGAACACCCGCAGCCGGGCGATGCCGAGCAGGGACCGGACCTGCGACGGCAGCTGCCCGTCGGGGGCGGCGCCGAACCGGTCGCGCAGGTCCTCCGCGACGGCGTCCACCGCCGCGTCGTCCGTCGCGGCGGCCAGGCGGCGGTAGGCCTCCAGGCGCAGCCGCTCGGCCGGCACATAGTCGTGGGGCAGGTAGGCGTCGACCGGCAGGTCGAGCGTGGTGTCGACCGGGTCCGGTTCGCCGTCCCCGTCGATGCCGCGCCGGTAGTCGGTGACGGCCTCGGCGACCATCCGCAGGTACAGGTCGAAGCCGACGCCCTCGATGTGGCCGGACTGCTCGCCGCCGAGCAGGTTGCCGGCGCCGCGGATCTCCAGGTCCTTCATGGCGACCTGCATGCCGGCGCCGAGCTCGGTGTTGGCGGCGATCGTCGACAGCCGGTCGTGCGCGGTGTCGGTGAGCGTCGCGCCCGGGCTCCACATGAAGTAGGCGTAGGCCCGCTCCCGGCCGCGGCCGACCCGCCCGCGCAGCTGGTGCAGCTGGCTGAGGCCGAACGTGTCGGCCCGGTCGAGGATCAGCGTGTTGGCGTTGGCGATGTCCAGGCCCGTCTCGACGATCGTCGTGCAGACGAGCACGTCGAAGCGCCGCTCCCAGAAGTCGACGACCGTCTGCTCGAGCTCGGTCTCGTGCATCTGGCCGTGCGCGATCCGGATCCGCGCCTCGGGGACGAGCGACTGCAGGTGCGCCGCGGTCCGCTCGATGTCGCTCACCCGGTTGTGGACGAAGAACACCTGGCCCTCGCGCAGCAGCTCGCGGCGGATCGCGGCCCCGACCTGGCGCTCGTCGTACGGGCCGACGTAGGTGAGGATCGGGTGGCGCTCCTCCGGCGGGGTGGCCAGCGTCGACATCTCGCGGATGCCCGTGACCGCCATCTCCAGGGTGCGCGGGATCGGCGTGGCGGACATCGCCAGCACGTCGACGTTGGTCCGCAGCTTCTTCAGCTGCTCCTTGTGCTCGACGCCGAAGCGCTGCTCCTCGTCGATGACGACGAGGCCCAGGTCGGAGAAGCGCATGTCCTTGCCCAGCAGGCGGTGGGTGCCGATGACGACGTCGACGCTGCCGTCCGCGACGCCCTCGCGCGCGCTGCGAGCCTCGGCCTCGCTGGAGAACCGGGACAGCGCCCGCACGACCACCGGGTAGCCGGCGAAGCGCTCGGAGAACGTCGACAGGTGCTGCTGGACGAGCAGCGTCGTCGGCACGAGGACCGCCACCTGCTTGCCGTCCATGACGGCCTTGAAGGCCGCGCGCAGGGCGATCTCGGTCTTGCCGTAGCCGACGTCGCCGCAGATGAGCCGGTCCATGGGGACCGGCTTCTCCATGTCGGCCTTGACCTCGTCGATGCTCGCGAGCTGGTCGGGCGTCTCCGCGTAGGGGAAGGCGTCCTCGAGCTCGCGCTGCCACACGGTGTCCGGGGCGAAGGCGTGCCCGACGCTGGCCATCCGGGCGCTGTAGAGCTGGATGAGCTCGCCGGCGATCTGCTTGACCGCCTTGCGGGCGCGCCCCTTGGCCTTGGCCCAGTCCGAGCCGCCCATCTTCGACAGCGCCGGTCCCTCGCCGCCGACGTAGCGGCTCACGAGGTCCAGCGCGTCGGTGGGCACGTACACCCTGTCGCCCGGCTGGTTCCGCTTGCTCGGGGCGTACTCCAGGACCAGGTACTCCCGGGTGGCGCCCTGGACCACGCGCTGCGTCATCTCCACGAACCGGCCGATGCCGTGGGTCTCGTGGACGACGTGGTCGCCGGGCTTGAGGGTGAGCGGGTCGACGACCTGGCGCCGCTTGGACGGCATCTTCCGCATGTCCTTGGTGGACGTGCGCTGCCCCGCCAGGTCGGCCTCGGTGAGCAGGGCCGCCCGCAGGTCCTCGTGGACGAAGCCGTGGAGCACCCCGCCGCACGTGACGTGGACGACGCCCGGCTCGGGGGCCGCGTCGAGGGAGTCGACCAGGCGCGCGGGCACGTCGGCCTTGGCCAGCACCTGGACGAGGTGCTGGGCGGGGCCGTGGCCCTCGGTGACGACGACGAGGCGCCAGCCGTCGGCGACGTGGGCCGCCAGGTCGCGCGAGGCCTCGGCCAGGTCGCCGCGGTAGCCGTTGACCGGGCGGGCGTCGACGGTGACCAGGCGGGCGGACCGGGCGTCGCGGAGCTCGGCGTCGGCGGTGAGGGTCCCCGCGGTCCACCAGTCCAGGCCCAGGTCCTCGGCGAGCTCGTGCAGGTCCGGCAGGGTGCGGAACATGCCGCCCTGCAGGCCGTCGGCCTCGATGTCGACCGGCGTGACGTTGCCGGCGGCCGCGTTGGACCAGGCGGCCTCGAGGAACTCCTTGCCTGTGTCGAGCAGGTCCTGCGCGCGGCTGTCGACGCGCGCAGGCTCGACGGTGACGACGAGGGCGCCCTCGGGCAGCTCGTGCAGCAGCGTGGTCATCCGGTCGACGAGGACGGGGATGAACGCCTCCATGCCCTCGACCGCGGAGCCCTCCGCGACCTTGGTGAGCAGCTCGGCGGCACCGGGGTAGGCGTCCAGCAGGCCGGCCGCCCGCTCGCGGACGGCGTCGGTGAGCAGCAGCTCGCGGCAGGGCGGGGCCAGCAGCTCCTCCACCGTGCCGAGGCTGCGCTGGTCGGCGACGGCGAACTCGCGCAGCTCGTCGACCTCGTCGCCGAAGAACTCGACGCGGACGGGGTGGGCGGCCGTCGGGGGGAACACGTCGACGATGCCGCCGCGCACGGCGAACTCGCCACGCCGCTCGACCATGTCCACGCGGTGGTAGGCGGCGTCGGCGAGGCCGCGGACGACGTCCGCGAGGTCGACCCGGTCACCGGCGCGCAGGTGCGTCTCGGCCAGGTCGCCCAGGCCGACGGCGAAGGGCTGCATCACCGAGCGGACGGGGGCGACCACCACGCGCAGCGGCGCCTCGCCGGGACGGTCGTCCGGGTGGGCCAGGCGCCGCAGCACCTGCAGCCGCTCTGCGACGGTGTCGCTGCGGGGGCTGAGGCGCTCGTGGGGCAGCGTCTCCCAGGCGGGGAAGCCGGCGACGGCACCCTCGGGCAGGAAGCTGCGCAGCCCCGCAACGGTGTCGTCGGCCTCGCGCGCGGTCGCGGTGACCACGAGCAGGGGACGGCGGCCGGCCAGGGCGGCGAGCAGGGGCGGTCGCAGCCCCTCGGAGCAGACGACGTCCACGGCACCGGTGTCGGCGGCGGAGGGGTCGGCGAGGTCGACGAGGGTGGAGACGGCCGGGTCCTCGGAGAGGACGGGCAGCAGGCCGGTGAGGGTCATGGCTCCTGGCAGGTGCTGGGGGTGGTCGACCGGGTGCGGGCGAGGCTCCCAGGATAGGCGCCGGGACCGACGGCGGCGCCGGGCCGGGTGCCCCTCGGGACCGCCGGCCTGTCCGCCACGGCCACGCCACCCCTCGCGAGTCACTGCGCGTGCGGCACGATTGACGCTGCGTGTCGCACCGCGCCTGAGCAGGCGTCACGCTGGGTCGGGATGAGGCGGAACGGTGCTCATCTGTCCCCCCCTGGTTGCACACTTGGTGAGCGGGCCCCCCCGCCCCGCAGACCCCAGCAGATGTGAGAGTCACGATGCGTCGACCCCGCACGCCCGGCACCCTGTCCCGCTCCTTCGCCGCGCTCGTCCTGGCCGTCACCGGCTCGCTGGCCGCGGGCGGCCTCGTCGCCGCCCCCGCCATGGCCGCGTCGCCCGTGGACGGGCTCACCCCGCAGACCGCGGCCGCGTCCTGCTGGGAGGTCAAGCAGCTGCAGCCGTCGGCACCCGACGGCCGCTACTGGCTGCTCACCCCCGCGCTGCAGGTCCCGCAGCAGTTCCAGTGCGACATGACCACCGACGGCGGCGGCTGGGTGCTCGTCGGGCGCGGGCGCGAGGACTGGACGAGCCAGTACCAGGGCCGTGGCACGACCGCCGAGGTCTCCGACGTGGTGACCGGCCCGGAGGCCTTCCCGGTCCGCCAGCTGTCGTCCGAGGTCGTCGACGCCCTGCTCGGCGGGGGCCGGGTGGACGCCCTCACGGAGGGCGTGCGGCTGCGCCGCGCCAAGGACGTCGGGGGCACGTCCTGGCAGGAGACCCGCGTGAAGCTGAGCAAGCGCGACCGGTGGGTGTGGACCCTCGGCGCCGAGCACGGCGTGGGCACGTGGTCCTTCGACGGCGTCGCCGGCTCCAAGGGCCAGACCAACAACTTCGGCGCCGACACCGTGTACCGCCGGGTGGACACCCGTGAGCTCGAGGCCCGGGGCTATGTCTGGGGCTTCGCCTACGGCGCCGGCGTCACCGGCAGCACGAGCGCCACCTCGCACCTGTGGAGCGTCACCGAGGGCGGCACGGCGGCCATGCCCTTCACCCAGGTGTGGCTGCGGCCCCGCCTCACCCAGGCCTCGCTCGGCTGGACCGCGGTGCCCGACAGCGGCACCCCCGCCTCCACCGTGAAGGCGATGCTGTCCAACTACGCCGAGCCCCAGGCGTGGGGCGTCACCGGCCTGGCCAACGGCCGCTCCGGCGAGCTCAACGTCGAGGTCCAGGGCTTCGCCCAGGTCGGCCGCACCGTCTACGTCGGCGGCAACTTCCGCTACGTCCAGAAGGGCTCCGCCGGCACCGAGCGCACCGAGCAGCCGTACCTCGCGGGCTTCGACGTCCAGACCGGCGAGTGGGTGTCGACCTTCCGGCCCCGCCTCAACGGCCAGGTCCTGGCCCTGGCCGCGCTCCCCGACGGCCGGCTGGTCGTCGGCGGCGAGTTCACGCAGGCCAACGGCGCCCCCGCCCCCGCCCTGGTCGGGCTGGACCCGGTGACCGGCGCCACCGACACCACCTGGCGCACCACGGTCGAGAACCGGATCTCCGGCGCGGTCGTCCAGGTCACGTCCCTCGACGTCGAGGGCCCGTGGCTCTATGCCGCGGGGGCCTTCACCCACGTCGGCGGCGGCACGCGCACCACCCCGGTGTACGCCCGCGGCGCGGCCCGCATCGCGACGACCACGGGGACCCCCGACGTCTGGAACCCCGCGTTCAACGGGACCGTCTCCGACATCTACGCCAGCCCGCAGGGCGACCGGCTCTACGCCGCCGGGTACTTCACGATGTCCAACGGCCGGGTCTCCAACAAGGCCGCCGCCGTCGGCACCACGCCCGACGCCGCGCTGGCCCTGGAGTGGAGCCCCGCGTACAGCACCGCCGACCGCTCCGGCTACCAGCAGGCCATCACCGAGGCGGCCGGCCGGGTGTGGCTGGGCGGCTCCGAGCACAGCTTCTTCAGCTTCGACCGGTCCACCTTCACCCGGCTGAGCGGCAACATCACCAAGAACGGCGGCGACTTCCAGGTCGCCGAGGTCGTCGGCGACGTCGTCTACGCCGGCTGCCACTGCAACGAGTGGTCGTACTCCGACGCCTACACGTGGAGCAACGTCGGCACCTCCTGGACGCAGGCCGACAAGATCGGCTTCACCGGCGCCTGGGACACCGCCACCGGCCGCACCATCCCGCAGTACAACCCCGTCATGCGCGCCCGCGCCGGGCACGGCCCGTGGGCGATGTTCGAGGACTCCACCGGCCTCACCTGGCAGGGCGGCGACTTCGTCAGCGCCGAGCGCGCACCCGGTCGCAACCAGTGGGTGGGCGGCTTCGTCCGCCAGGCCCAGCGCGACGCGGTCGCCCCGGCGACCCCCGCCTCGGCCGGCTCCGCCGCGGCCACCGCCACGACGTCCCTGCTGTCCTGGCAGCCCTCCGCCGGCGCGACCGGCTACGAGGTCATCCACCAGGACCGTGTCGTGGCCGCCACCGCGTCCACCTCGTACGAGGTGCCCACCCCGGCCACGGGCTCCGAGCGCTGGTTCGTCCGGGCCGTCGACGCCGAGGGCAACCGCTCCGCCTCCACCCCGGTCGTGACCGTCCGGGCCGGCGAGCTGCCCCCGCCCCCGCCTGCCGCGACCGCGGTCGTCGTCCCGCTCGGCTCCACCTGGTCCTGGGCCTTCGACGGCGTGGACCGCGGCACGGCGTGGCGCGAGCCCGGCTACGACGCCTCCGCCTGGGCCGCCGGCCCGGGGCGGATCGGCTTCAACATCGGCGGGGAGGCTACGCTCATCCCGGTCTCCGGCACCGGCGCCAAGCCGATGACCGCCTACTACGTGCGGACGTTCGAGCTGCCCGAGAGCGCGAGCAGGTACGGCTCCCTGAGCCTCGACCTGGCTCGTGACGACGGCGCCGTGGTCTACGTCAACGGCGTCGAGGTGGTCCGCGACAACATGCCCGCCGGGCCCATCGCCTACAGCACCGGCGCCAGCACCACGGTCAGCACGACCTACGCGGCACGCACCCCGGTGAGCTTCACCGTCCCCGCCACGGCCCTGCGCGACGGGACCAACACGGTCGCCGTCGAGGTGCACCAGAACCAGCCGTACGGCAACGACATGTCGTTCGACCTGCGCCTCACGGTCCGCCCGCCCGCCTGAGGCACGGCCCGCCCCGCAGGTCCGCCCCGCAGGTCCGCCCCGCAGGTCCCCCGTGGCATCCGGGGGACCTGCGGGGCGCGTCCCCCCGCCCGCGGTCCTGGCGGTGGGACGATGCGGGTCCGACCGCCCGCCAGGGCACGCACGACATCAGAGAGCGGTGGACCAGTGGACCCGTCAGGCACCGGGGCTCCCGCCTCCCCTCCGGTCACCGTCGTGGTCGCCACGCGCGACCGCCCCCAGCTCGTGGTCCGGGCGGTCGAGTCGGTCCTGGCCCAGCGCTACGACGGCGAGGTCGAGTGCGTCGTCGTCTTCGACCAGAGCGAGCCGCACCCGCTCGACGTCCCCTCGGCCGCAGCCCCCGGCCGCCGTCTCGTCGTCACCCGCAACGACGCGCGGACCCCGGGCCTGGCGGGGGCGCGCAACACCGGCATCCTCGCCGCCACCGGCGAGGTCGTGGGCTTCCTCGACGACGACGACGAGTGGCTGCCGGGCAAGCTGCAGGCACAGCTCGCGCTCTGGCAGGAGCACCCGGACGCGGTGGCGGTCGCCACCGGCATCGTCATCCGCAACGACGACGGCGACCACCCCCGCCCCGCCCCCGCGCGGGCGACCTTCGCGGACTTCCTGCGCTCGCGCATCATCGCTGTCAACCCGTGCACCGTGCTCGTGCGGCGCGAGGACCTGCTGGGCAGGGTCGGCCTGGTCGACGAGGGCATCCCCGGGTCCTACGGCGAGGACTACGAGTGGCTGCTGCGCGCGACGCGCCACGGTGACGTGGTGTCGCTGCCCGAGCCCTACGCGCGCATCAACTGGAACCGGCCGTCCTTCTTCGTGGGGCGCTGGGAGGGCATCGTCGCCGGGCTGACCTACCTGCTGGGCGTCGTCCCCGAGTTCGACCAGGACCCTCGCGGCCGGGCCCGCATCGAGGGCCAGCTGGCCTTCGCGAGCGCCGCCCTCGGCCGTCGGCGCGAGGCCCTCGGGTACGCCCGTCGCGCCCTGCGGCACCGCCCCCTCGACCCGCGGGCGCTGGCCTCGGTGCCGGTGGGCCTGGGTCTGGTGCGCCCGGACCGGCTCGTGGCGGCGGTGCAGCGCACGGGGCGCGGCCTGTGACGTCCCCGCCGGCCGCCG
>NZ_JBBEOI010000148.1 GCF_037860755.1 Aquipuribacter hungaricus
CCAGCAGCTGGCTCAGCTGCTCGACCGTCAGCCGGTCTGGTAGTTGAGCGAACACCTCGTCAAATCGTCGCCGGGCTGGTGCTCGGCCTGGTCACCGGCGCCGGGGTCGCCGCCCTGCGCGCCGGGCCGCTGCAGGCCCAGGACCGCGCGGTGCTCGAGGCGGAGGTCGAGCGGCGCACGGCCGTCGCCGACCGGCTCGCCGCCGACAACACCGAGCTGCGGGCCCTCATCGAGGTCGAGCAGGCCGCCGCGATCGGCGCGGGCGCCGACAGCCTGCTCGCCGCCACCGAGGAGCTGGGCCTGCTGACCGGGGCGGTCGAGGCCACGGGGGAGGGCGTCGTGGTCGTCCTCGACGACGCCCCGGTCGACGAGGTGGCCGGCGCGGGCGCGGTGTCCGACGAGGGCCGGGTGCAGGACCTCGACATCCAGACCGTCGTCAACGGGCTGTGGGCCGCGGGCGCCGAGGGCGTCTCCGTCAACGGCCAGCGGCTCACCTCGCTGAGCACGATCCGCAGCGCCGGCGACGCGGTGGTCGTCGACCTGCGCCAGCTCGCCCGGCCCTACACGATCACGGCCGTCGGGGACGCCGAGCTCCTGCTGGAGGAGGCCCGGACCGGCTCCGCGGGGAGGTGGGCCGCCTTCCTGCGCGACAGCTACGGTGTCCAGGTGTCGGCAGAGGCCGCCGACGACCTGGTCCTGCCCGCCGCGTCGCGGCTGTCCCTGCGCCACGCCACGGGCGCGACGCAGGAGCCGGTGGTCGGCCCGCAGGGAGAGGACGTGCTCGAGTGATCGCGGTCATCGGCCTGCTCCTCGGGGTGGCGGTGGGGATCTTCCTCGAGCCGACCGTCCCGCCGTTCCTGCAGCCGTACCTGCCGATCGCCATCGTCGCCGCGCTCGACGCGCTGTTCGGCGGCTTCCGCGCGGTCATCGAGGGGATCTTCGACGACCGGGTGTTCGTCGTGTCGCTGGTCTTCAACGTCGTCGTCGCGGCCCTCGTCGTCTTCCTCGGCGACCAGCTGGGCGTCGGCGCGCAGCTGAGCACGGGCGTCGTGGTCGTGCTCGGGATCCGGATCTTCTCCAACGCGGCGGCCATCCGCCGGCACCTGCTGGGGTCCTAGGTGTCGTCGTACCACCCGGACAGCGTCGAGTCCTCCGCCGCCTGGCGGAGGCTGCGGGCCGGGGCGGGGCGGCGGCCCGGGCGGTTCCAGGCGCTCGCCGCCGTCCTGCTCTTCGTCCTCGGCGTCGCCGTCGTCACGCAGGCCCGCCAGACGTCCGAGGCGGGGCTGTCGACGCTGCGCGAGACCGAGCTGGTCCGGCTGCTGGACGGCGTCTCCGAGCGCCGGCAGCGGCTGGAGGAGGAGGCCGCCGAGCTGCAGGCGCAGCGGGAGGCCCTGCTCACCAGCTCCGACGCCAGCGCCGAGGCCGAGCGCGCCGCCCGCGAGCGGCTGGACGTCTACTCCATCCTCGCCGGCACGGTCGCCGCGCAGGGGCCCGGCATCACGATGGTCGTCCGTGACGACGGGGAGCGCAGCGTCGACGCCGCATTCCTCCTCGACGCGCTGCAGGAGCTGCGCGACGCCGGGGCCGAGGCGGTGCAGATCGGCGACGTCCGGGTGGTGGCCAGCACCTCCTTCGTCGACCCGCCCGACCGCAACGGGGTCGCGGTCGACGGGACGGTCGTCCGCTCGCCGTACACCGTGCGCGCCATCGGCGACCCGGACGTCCTCGAGCCCGCGCTGCGCATCCCCGGCGGGGTCGTCCCGCGCCTGGAGCGGGGCGACGACACGGTCATCGTCACCGAGGTCGACACCGTCGTCGTGGACGCGTTGCGGGTCGTCGAGGCCCCTGAGTACGCTCGCCCGGCCCAGCCCGAGGAGTGACCGGCTGCCCGTGCGGTGCGCCCGCCCGGCCCGGTCGGAGCAGAGAGCGGTGACGACGTGCAGGTACCCGACGGGTTCCGGTACACCGGCGAGCACGAGTGGGTCCAGGACGCCGGTGACGGGCTGGTCCGGGTCGGCATCACCGACTACGCGCAGGACGCCCTCGGGGACATCGTCTTCGTCGAGCTGCCCGCCCCCGGCACGGCCGTCGTGCCCGGCACGGCGTGCGGCGAGGTGGAGTCCACCAAGTCCGTGAGCGAGCTGTTCGCGCCGGTCGCGGGCACCGTGACGGCCCGCAACGACGCCCTGGACGCGGCGCCGGAGACCGTCAACGGCGACCCCTACGGCGAGGGCTGGATGTTCGAGGTGCGCGTCGAGGACGCCGCGGCCCTGGAGGACCTGCTGGACGCCCCGGCGTACACCGCACTGACGGAGGGGTGAGGGAGGGTGACGCGGGTGCTGGACGTCGACCTGAGCATGAGGGCTGGCACTAGGGTGGGCTCGACGGAGGAGGCACGACGATGACGGACACCCCGGACACCCCTCGCCAGCGAGGCACCGCTGCCATCCCGGTGACCCCGGGGCAGGCTGTCGACACCACCATCACCTACGCGCAGGCGACGGACACCGACCCCGCCAGCGGGCTCACCCGCGACGACCAGCGCGCGGTCGAGGCGCTCCCCCAGGGCTCGGCGCTGCTCGTGGTCCAGCGCGGCCCCAACGCCGGGGCCCGGTTCCTCCTGGACTCCGAGCGGACGACCGCCGGGCGCGCCGCGGACAGCGACATCTTCCTCGACGACGTCACCGTCTCCCGCCGCCACGCCGAGTTCGGCCGCGTGGGGGAGGGCTACCGCGTCGTCGACGTCGGCAGCCTCAACGGCACCTACGTCAACCGCCAGCGGATCGAGTCGGCCGTCCTCACCGCCGGCGACGAGGTGCAGATCGGCAAGTACCGGCTGGTCTACCACCCGTCGCGCCAGCACCTGGTCCCGGCGGACGGTGAGGCGCAGGCGTGAGCAGCGCCGCCCTCGCCGGCCGCTCGCGGCCCTCGGCGTTCACGATCGGCGAGGTCCTCGGCGTCCTGCGCGCCGAGTTCCCCGACGTCACCATCTCCAAGATCCGCTTCCTCGAGGAGCAGGGTCTCGTCGAGCCCGACCGCACGCCGTCGGGCTACCGCAAGTTCTCCGCCGAGCACGTGGAGCGCCTGCGCCACGTCCTCACCCTGCAGCGCGACCACTTCCTCCCGCTGCGCGTCATCCGCGAGCAGCTGGACGCCGGTGCGCCGGGCGTCGCCCCGCCGCCCGGGCCGGGACCGTTCGTGCGGGTCCTCGAGGCCGCCGAGCAGGCGGGCGGCCGCGGGGCCCCCGACGCCCCGTCGCTGGCCGACGCCGCGGGCGCCGACCTGGTCCTCGTCGAGGAGCTCGTCCGCCACGGCCTGGTGCGTCCTGCCGCGGACGGCTGGTTCGGCCCCGACGACGTCGAGATCGTCCGGGCGGCCGCCGCGCTGTCCGCGCACGGTCTCGAGCCGCGCCACCTGCGCAGCTTCCGCCAGGCCGCGGACAAGGAGGCCGACCTCGTCGAGCAGGTCGTCGCCCCGCTGCGCCGCGCCGGTCGTCCCGGTGCCGCCGGCGAGGTGGCCGACACCGCCCGCGAGGTGGCCGCCACCTGCCTGCGGCTGCACGCCGCGCTCGTCGCGGGCTCGCTCGGCCGTCGCTGACCCCGGGCTCGCTCGGCCGTCGCTGACCCCGGGCTCGGACCAGGGCGTCGGCCCGATCGTCGGCCTCGGCGCGGATCGGGCACCGACCTGCGAGCCGTGACGGGCCGACCGGACGCCCCGCGGGTCGTGCGGCGCGGGCGGGACCCGGGGGTAGCGTGGGGCCGTGCGCGAGCTTGATGTGGTCGGCATCCGGGTGGAGACGCCCTCCAACAACCCGATCGTGCTGCTGAGGGAGCGCGAGGGGCACCGTTACCTGCCGGTGTGGATCGGCGCGGCCGAGGCCAGCGCCATCGCCTTCGCCCAGCAGGGCCTGGTCCCGCCTCGGCCCCAGACGCACGACCTGCTCGTCGACGTGCTCGCCGCGCTCGGCCGCACCGTGACCGAGGTCAGGATCACCGAGTACCGCGACAACATCTTCTACGCCGAGCTGGTCCTCGACAGCGGCGTCACGGTCGGCTCCCGCACCTCCGACGCCGTGGCGGTCGCGCTGCGCGCCGGCTGCCGGATCGTCTCCGCCGAGGACGTCCTCGACGAGGTCGGCGTCCCCGTGCCCGACGAGGACGAGGGGGAGGTCGAGGTCGAGAAGTTCCGCGAGTTCCTCGACAGCATCAGCCCCGAGGACTTCGAGGGCGAGGAGGGCACCGGCGACGCCGGTGACGACCTCCCCGACGACCTCACGGACGAGCTGGGCGACGACCTGCCCGACGACCCGGACGACGACACGCCGCGCAAACCCTCCACCGGTGGTTGACCCTTGGTCGGGCGGTCCCTACCGTCGAGGACGACGGCGCGGTACCGGGCACCAGAGTCCCCGGCCGTGACGTCCCGAGAGGAGCCAGCCATGGCACAGCACGAGGTCGACGGGGCGGCAGGAGCCGCCGTGTCGCGCACGCGTGACCAGGGCCTCCTCTTCGAGGACGGCCTGCCCGACCTCGACGAGTCCGTCGGCTACCGCGGCCCCGTCGCGGCCCGCGCCGCCGGGATCACCTACCGCCAGCTCGACTACTGGGCGCGGACCGGCCTGGTGGAGCCCGCCGTGCGCGGCGCCAGCGGGTCCGGCACGCAGCGGCTCTACGGCTTCCGCGACATCCTCGTGCTGAAGATCGTCAAGCGGCTCCTCGACACCGGTGTCTCGCTGCAGCAGATCCGCACCGCCACGCAGGTCCTGCGCCAGCGCGGCGTCGAGGACCTGGCCGGCATCACCCTCATCTCCGACGGCGCCAGCGTGTACGAGTGCACCTCCGCGGAGGAGGTCGTCGACCTCGTCCAGGGCGGGCAGGGCGTGTTCGGCATCGCCGTCGGCCGGGTCTGGCGCGAGGTCGAGGGCACCCTCGCCGAGCTCCCCGCCGAGCGCGACGAGGACACCGTGCCCGTGCCGGGCGACGAGCTGGCCCAGCGCCGCGCGGCCCGCGAGGCGGTCTGACCCTCGACCTGAGGTCGAAGGTTCCGCGCTGACCCCCAGGTCGGCGCGTCAGTCGGGCCGGCGCGCCTGGCGTCGCGAGGCCCCGGCACGCAGCACCCGGTCGAGGTGGCTGTCGAAGGCGGCGGCCAGCTCGGGCCCGCCGTGGCCGGTCCACCGGTGCACCGGCGTGGTCGCGCCCTGGGACTGCTGGACGGCGGAGCGGTCGGGCAGCGTCGGCCGGAGCACGAGCGGGCCGAACAGCGTCGTGAGCTCCTCCAGGCGGTAGCGGTGCTCGGGGGACCGCTCCCGGAACCGGTTGACGACGATCCCGAGCGGCTGCAGCTGCGGGGCGTCGCTGCGCCGCAGGGCGTCGACCGCGCGCAGCGCCCGGTCCGCCGCCGCGACGGAGAAGATGGCCGGCTCGCTGACGACCAGGGCACGGTCGCTGGCGACGAGACCCGTGCGGGTGAGCCCGCCGAGGGACGGCGGGCAGTCGACGAGGACGAGGTCGTAGCCGGCGAGCTTGCCCAGCGCCGTCGCCAGCGCCCTCATGGCCCGCGGGCGGGAGGTGTGGTCGTGGTCGACGCTCGCCTCGGAGCCGAGCATGACGTCCAGCACGCCCGGCTGGTCGCCCGCCCACCCCGACGGGGCGACGGCACGGGCGATCTCGCCGCGCCGGGGGTTGGCGAGCACGTCGGCGACGGTGGCGTCCCGCCGGGCCGCGACGTCCAGCCCGGTCGTGGCGTCCGCCTGCGGGTCGAGGTCGACGACCAGCGTCGGGACCCCCCGGGCGAGCGCCGCGGACGCCAGCCCGAGCGTCACCGTCGTCTTGCCCACCCCGCCCTTGAGGCTGCTCACCGCCAGCACGACCACGGGCCGCACCGTACCGGCCCGGCGTGACGCGGCTGTTACCGTTGCCGTGCTGCGCACACCCTGCGGGAGAGACCGCGAAGCGGCGCCGAAGGGGCAACCTCCCCGGAACCTCTCAGGCACCCGGACCGCAGGGCACAGGCACGCAGGAGGGCTCGCGCCCGACTGTCGGGGTCCGACCTGGACGAGCCCTGCCCGAGGGCTCGCGGACTCCCGAGGAGCACCGTGCCCACCAGCCCCGCCCAGCCGCGCCCGGAGACCACCGGCCCTCGCACGCCCTTCGCCGACCGGCACCTGGGCCACGTCCCGGACGCCGGAGCGTACGCCCGCGCTACCGGCCACGAGAGCCTCGAGGCCCTCGTCGAGGCCACCGTGCCCGCCGGGATCCGGATGCGGGAGCCGCTGGACCTGCCGCCCGCCCTCGACGAGGAGGACGCGCTGGCCGAGCTGCGCCGGGTGGCGGCCCGCAACCGGGTCGTCCAGCCGATGATCGGCCTGGGCTACCACGGCACGGTGACCCCGCCGGTGGTCCGGCGCAACGTGCTCCAGGACCCCGCCTGGTACACCGCGTACACGCCCTACCAGCCCGAGATCAGCCAGGGCCGGCTCGAGGCGCTGCTCACCTTCCAGACCCTGGTCACCGACCTCACCGGCCTCGACGTGGCCAACGCGAGCCTGCTCGACGAGCCCACCGCCGCGGCGGAGGCCATGACGCTGCTGCGCCGTGCCGCCAAGGCGCCGGACGACGCGGTCTTCCTCGTCGACACCGACACGCTGCCCCAGACCCGGGCGGTCCTGCAGACCCGGGCCGAGCCGCTCGGCATCGCGCTCGTCGACCTCGACCTGGGCGCCGGCGTGGACGCCCCCGCCGACGCCGTGCCCGCGGCCCTCGCCGGGCGTCCGGTGTTCGGCGCGCTGCTGCAGTACCCGGGCGCCTCCGGCCAGGTGCGCGACCTGCGCGCGGTCGTCGCCGCGGTCGTGGAGGCCGGCGGCCGGGTGGCCGTCGCCGCCGACCCGCTCGCCCTCACCCTGCTCACCCCGCCGGGGGAGCAGGGCGCCGACGTGGTCGTCGGCTCGATGCAGCGCTTCGGCGTCCCCATGGGCTACGGCGGTCCGCACGCCGGGTACATGGCCGTGCGCGACGGCCTGCAGCGGCTGCTGCCCGGCCGCCTGGTCGGGGTGAGCAAGGACGCCGCCGGGCGCCCCGCGCTGCGCCTGGCGCTGCAGACCCGCGAGCAGCACATCCGCCGCGAGAAGGCCACGAGCAACATCTGCACCGCGCAGGTGCTCCTCGCCGTCATCGCCGGCATGTACGCGGTGTGGCACGGGCCCGAGGGGCTGCGCCGCATCGCCCGGCACGCCCACGACAAGGCCGCCCAGGTCGCGGGCTACGCCACGGCCGTCGGGCTCACGGTGGAGACCACCCGCTCCTTCGACACCGTCACCGTCCAGGTCCCCGACGCCCGGCAGGTCGTCGCCCGCGCGCTCGAGGGCGGGGTCAACATCCGCCTCGTCGACGACGGCCGTGTGGCCGTCACCGCCGACGAGACGACCCGGGACGAGCACGTCCGGGCGGTCACCGCCGCGCTGCTGGCCGCCTCCGGCTGCGAGGACGGTCCCGAGCCGTCCGCCGGCGCGGCGCAGGACCTCGGTGACCTGGCGCGGCAGAGCAAGTTCTGCACCAACGAGGTCTTCTCCCGCTACCGCTCCGAGACCGGCCTGCTGCGCTACCTGCGCCGGCTCGCGGACGCGGACTTCGCCCTCGACCGCGGGATGATCCCGCTCGGCTCGTGCACGATGAAGCTCAACGCGACCACGGAGATGGAGTCCATCACCTGGTCGGAGTTCGCCGACCTGCACCCGTTCGCGCCCGCCGACCAGGCCGCCGGCACCCGCCAGGTCGTCGCGGACCTGGAGACCTGGCTCGCCGAGGTCACCGGCTACGACGCGGTGAGCATGCAGCCGAACTCCGGCGCCCAGGGCGAGCTCGCCGGCCTGCTGGCGATCCGCGGCTACCACCACGCCCACGGGGACACCGCCCGCGACGTCTGCCTCATCCCCTCCAGCGCGCACGGCACCAACGCCGCCAGCGCCGTCATGGCCGGGATGCGGGTCGTCGTCGTGGCGTGCGACGCGGACGGCAACGTCGACGTGGACGACCTGCGGGCCAGGATCGAGACCCACCGCGACGCGCTGGCCGCCCTGATGATCACCTACCCGTCGACCCACGGGGTGTTCGAGGAGGCCGTCACCGAGATCTGCGACGCCGTCCACGAGGCGGGCGGGCAGGTCTACCTGGACGGGGCGAACCTCAACGCGCTCGTCGGCCTGGCCCGGCCCGGGAAGTTCGGCGCCGACGTCAGCCACCTCAACCTGCACAAGACCTTCTGCATCCCCCACGGCGGCGGCGGCCCGGGCGTCGGCCCGATCGGCGTGCGCGAGCACCTGCGGGACTTCCTGCCCGGCCACCCGCTCGAGCCCACGCTCGCCGGGAACGTCGTCGGCCCGGTCTCCGGCGCCCCCTACGGCTCCGCGGGCATCCTCACCATCCCGTGGACCTACGTGCGGATGATGGGCGCC
This sequence comes from Aquipuribacter hungaricus, assembly GCF_037860755.1. Taxonomy (NCBI): domain Bacteria; kingdom Bacillati; phylum Actinomycetota; class Actinomycetes; order Micrococcales; family Intrasporangiaceae; genus Aquipuribacter; species Aquipuribacter hungaricus. The sequence goes on from NZ_JBBEOI010000148.1 coordinate 8,450, forward strand.
GAGGGCCTCACCGAGGCCACGACCCGCGCCATCGCGGCGGCGAACTACGTCGCGGCGCGGCTGCGCGGGCACTGGGACGTCCTCTACACCGGGCGGACCGGCACGGTGGCCCACGAGTGCATCCTCGACGTGCGGCCGGTGGCCAAGAGCGCCGGCGTCACCGTCGACGACATCGCCAAGCGGCTCGTCGACCACGGCTTCCACGCCCCGACGATGAGCTGGCCGGTCGCCGGGACGCTCATGGTCGAGCCGACCGAGAGCGAGGACCAGGCCGAGCTCGACCGGTTCTGCGACGCCATGATCGCCATCCGCGAGGAGATCGCGCGGGTCGAGGCGGGGGAGTGGGCCGTCGCGGACTCGCCGCTGCGCCACGCGCCGCACACCGCCGAGGACCTCACCGACGACGCGTGGGACCGGCCGTACCCCCGCCGGCTCGGCGCCTACCCCTCGGGCACCTCGCGCGGGAAGTACTGGCCGCCGGTCGGGCGGATCGACGGGGCCTACGGCGACCGCAACCTCGTGTGCGCCTGCCCGCCGGTCAGCGCGTTCGGCGAGGCGGAGCCGGGCGCCGCGGTGACGGGGACGGTGCCGGAGGCCTCCGGCGCCGGGGCCGTGGACGGCGCCCCGGCGCGGACCTCCGCGCGGACGGTGGGGGCGGCCGGACGCTAGCGTCTGGCCCATGACGACGCCGCCCGAGGGCCAGCAGCCCCCGCCCGGACCCTCCGACGAGCACGGCGCCGGACCGGTGCCGCCGACCGGGCCGTACGAAGTCGGAGGCCAA
>NZ_JBBEOI010000149.1 GCF_037860755.1 Aquipuribacter hungaricus
CTGCTCGTGCCCGCCGCCGCGGCGTCCGGCGCGGACCCGGTGCCGCCCGCCGCACCCGTGACGACCCAGGCCGCCGCACCCGCCGCCGGCGTGCCGGTCGGCTCGCTCGCCCCCGGCCAGCAGGTCGCGGACGGCAGCACCCGCCTGGTCATGCAGACCGACGGCAACCTCGTCGTCTACGCCGGCGGTGCCCCCGCCTGGCACAGCCGCACCGACGGGCACCCCGGCGCCCGGCTCGTCGTCCAGGGCGACGGCAACCTCGTCGTCGTCGGCCCCGACGCCCGTCCCGTCTGGGACAGCGGCACCTGGGGGCTCGGCGCCACCGACCTCCGCCTGGTGCCCGGCGGCCTCTCGCTCCTGCTGCCCTCGGGCCGGCCGGTGTGGCGCGACGGCACGTGGCTGGCGGCCACCGTCGCGGCCGGGCAGGACGTCGTGCCGGGGGAGCCTGTGCCCAGCCGCGACCGGTCCCACCGGCTGGTGCTTCAGGGCGACGGCAACCTCGTGCTCTACCGCGGGGCGGTGGCGACGTGGTCGAGCCGGACCGACGGCAGCGGCGCCGACGTGCTGCGCCTGCAGGCCGACGGCAACCTCGTCCTGCTCGACGACGGGGCGCCCGTCTGGCACACCGTGACCGCCGGCACCGCCGCGGCGCGGCTCGTCGTCCAGGCCGACGGCAACACCGTCCTGCTCGGCGCCACCCGCCCGGTGTGGGACAGCCGGGGTGCCACGGGCGCCGCGGCCCACCACCTGCGCGCCGGCGCGGTGCCCTCGTGGGCGCTGGCCGTGCCCGACCGCACCCGCCAGGTCCTCCGTGCCGTCCCCTCGACCCGCTGGTGCAGCCAGCGCTGGTGCGCGGTGACCGAGCTCTGGCGCAAGGCCAGCAACGGCACGTGGGTGCAGGAGGCGGCCTACCGCTCCCAGAGCGGTCCCGAGGGCTTCAGCCCGATGCCGCGCCGCGCGGGCGACGGCACGACGCCGTCGGGCGTCTACGGGATCGCGACGACGTTCAGCTCCCACGCCACCCCGCCCGGCCCCATGCCGTGGCGCCGCCGCCTGCCGACGTCCACCGTGAGCGGGAGCGCGGCGTACTACAACACGTGGATCGAGGAGCCCGGCCGGACCGACGGCACGCGCCCGTCCATGGAGTACGGCCTGTGGGTGGACTTCAACAACGCCCGCATGGTGCCCGGGCAGGGGCCGGCGCCGGACCCCCGGATCGGGTCGGGCATCTTCGTCCACACGCTGCCCGCCACCGCGCGCTACATCGCCTCCGAGGGCTGCATCGCCATCGGCGAGCGGACCCAGATGCTCGCGGTGCTCCAGTGGCTCGACCCGGCCGCGCAGCCCCGCGTCGTCCTCGGCACCTGAGCCCGAGGAGCGCGAGGAGCCTGCACCCCATCCGGGACGGCGGCGGCGGCGTACCAGGGGCGCGCCGGCCGACGACGGTCGCGCGCTCCTGACCGCCTCGTGCGGGGCGGTCCGACCCGGAGGATGCACATGCGCCCGACACCCCCCGCCCTCGTCGCCGCTGCCGCCGTCGCGGCAGGCCTCGCCCTGTCCCTCGCCGCGCCGGCCTCGGCCGTGCACGAGGAGGTCCAGGTCACCGGTCTCACCCAGAGCGGCCGGCTCGTCACGTTCGCGGCCGGCGACCCCGGCACCATCCTGTCCACGGTCCGGGTCACCGGCCTGGGCGGCGACCTCGTCGGCATCGACTACCGCCCCCTCACCGACCAGCTGTACGGCGTCGTCCGCGGCGCGGGCGGGGCCGGGAGCATCGTCGTCATCGACGACACCACCGGGCAGGTGCTGTCGAGCACGGCGCTGCGCGGTGTGGACGGCGCCCCGGTCGTCCTGGCCGGCGGCAGCTTCGGCGTCGACGTCAACCCCGCCGCCGACGCCCTGCGCATCGTCTCCGACAGCGGCCAGAACCTCCGCGTCCTGCTGTCCGACCGGGCCGCCGGCGCGCTCGGCACGACGTTCGTCGACGGGACCATCACCCCCGCCGGGTCCGCCGTCGTCGGCGCCGCGTACACCGGCAGCGACACCGACCCGGCCACCGGGACCGCCCTGTACGACCTGTCCGCCGCCGGAGACAGCCTCGTCCTGCAGGACCCGCCGAACGCGGGCGCCCTCAAGCCGGTCGGCCCGCTCGGCCGAGCGGTCGGCGAGAAGGCCGGCTTCGACATCTACACCGAGGGCACGACGAACATCGCCCTGGTCTCCCTCGTCGACCGCGGCCGCGCCACCCTGTCGGTCGTCGACCTCGCCACCGGGGCGGTCAACCCCGCCTCGACCATGGAGATCGGCACCCGCCCCGCGGTCGTCGACATCGCGGTGCCCACGGACCAGTAGGTCCTGCCCGTACGGCCCGACGCACGACGACGACGCCCCCCGGCCGAGCGGCCGGGGGGCGTCGTCGCGCTCGCGGGGGTCCCGCGGGGGCCTCAGCTCACCAGTTCTCGCCCGGATAGATCCCGAACGTCGCGAGCCACGCCAGGTCGTCGGCGGTGTCCACGCGGTACACCCCGCCGGTGCCGGCGCAGCGGGCGTTCATGCCGTACGAGGTCACCGCGACGACCAGGTTGCTGTCGCCGACGAAGGTCGGGCCGCCGGAGTCGCCGCTGCACGTGCCGCCGGAGCTCGCGTTGTTCGACAGCAGCACCGCCGCCCCCGTCTTGAGCGGGTCCTGGTTGATGACCCGCAGCGGCGAGGCCTGCAGCCGCTCGAGCGAGGCCTCGGTCAGCCCGGTCTGGACCGGCTGGGAGCGCTGCAGGCCGTAGCCCACGGCCGTGAAGGTCTGCTTGACGGCACCCTTCCGGGCGAAGAGCGCGTCGAAGTACCCGGCCTCGGGGATCTCGCCGTACTCCTCGAGGACGACCGGCTCGTCCAGCACGACCACGCCGAGGTCGTGGGAGTAGAAGGCCGCGTCGTCGTAGTCGGGGTGGGTGTACGGCGTGCCCTCGACCGACGTCTCGCCGCCGCCGGGGTAGCCGCTGGCCTCCCGGTCGTTGATGTCCTCGTCGAACCAGACGGTCGCGCCGTCGATGCCGAAGGTGCAGTGGCCGGCGGTGAGGAACACCGTCGGGGAGACCAGCGTGCCGCTGCAGCGGAACTGCGGCTCGTCCCCGAGGTCGCCGACCATGATGCCGACGTAGGGGTGCTCGCCGTCGTCGGGCGTGCCGTAGCGGATGGCCTCGGCGGGCGAGGCGACGACCAGGGCCAGGCCGAGAGCGGCCGCGGCCGCGAGGATGCCGGGTCTGCGCATGCGTGTCCTCCGTGTGGGGTCCGGGCCCCGGGACCGGGGCGCCGTCACGCTAGCCGCGGCGGAGAGCCCCGTCGACGGTCTGCACCGGTCCGGCCACCTCGGCCGCGTCGGCCGCCCCGGCCACCTCGGCCACGGCCTGCCGGCACACCGCGAGCAGCCGCTGCCGCAGCGGCGCGGCCCGTCCGGCGAGGTCGCGCTGGGCCGCCGCGTACGCCTGGCGGCCGGTCGGGGTCTCGACCGCGACGGGCTCGTGCCCGTAGCCGCTCACGTCGTACGGGCTCGCGCGCATGTCCAGGGTGCGGGCGTCCCGGGCGAGCTCGAAGCAGTCCAGCAGCAGGTCACCGGGCACCAGGGGGCCGAGCTTCAGCGCCCACTTGAGCAGGTCCATCGTCACGTGCACGCACCCGGCGTGGTCGAGGTCCGGCTGGGCGGCGCGGGTGGGGACCGAGGCGTTGAGCGGCACGGCGGCCTCGGTGAAGAACCGGAACGCGTCGATGTGGCTGCACCGCACCGGCAGGCTCTCGACGACGGCGTCGGTCCCCGCCGGGCCCAGCCGCAGCGGCAGGGCGTGGCGCCGCTCGTCGGCCCGGTAGACCATCGCCCACTCGTGCAGCCCGAAGCAGTCGTGCCGCGCGGGCCGCGACGCGACCCCGCCGAGCACGGCGGACACCCACTCCAGGACCCCCGGGCAGCGGTCGGCGAACGCGGCCGGGTCGGCGACCACCGCGGTGCCGGACCCGGTCGCCGTCTCGCGGTAGCCGGGCGGGACGTCGTCGGTGCCGGTCAGGGCGACCCCGGCGCCGGGGTGCCAGCGCGCGAGCCGGCCCGGGCGCAGCGAGTAGTACGTCCACAGGAAGTCGTCGACGGCGTGGCTCTGCCGGGCCTCGCGTCGCGCCCGGTGCGCGGCCGACAGCCCTGCGGCGCGGGCCTCGTGGGCCTCGCGCAGCGGTCGCCACCCCTCGGGCCCCAGCACCAGCACGGGCAGCAGCCTAGGCAGGGCCGCCGCCGTCCGCCGGTAGCCTGCGGCCGTGCGCATCGCGAGGTACACCGCAGGGGAGGACCCGGTCTTCGGGATCGTCGAGGGGGACCCGGGCGAGGAGCGGGTGCACCAGATCGCCGGCGACCCGATCTACGCCGAGCCGGTGCGGACCGGCGCCGTGCACGCCCTGGCCGAGGTCCGCCTGCTCGCCCCCGTCATCCCGCGCAGCAAGATCGTCGGGATCGGCAAGAACTACGCCGACCACGCCGCCGAGATGGGCGGCGAGGCCCCCACCGAGCCGGCGATGTTCCTCAAGCCCAACACCTCGGTGGTCGGCCCGGGCGACCCCGTCGTCCTGCCGTGGCAGAGCACGCACGTCGACTACGAGGGCGAGCTCGCCGTGGTTATCGGCCGGCTGTGCAAGGACGTCCCGCCGGAGCGCGTCCCGGAGGTCGTGTTCGGCTACACCGTCGCCAACGACGTCACCGCGCGCGACCTGCAGAAGAGCGACCTGCAGTGGGCCCGTGCCAAGGGCTTCGACACGTTCTGCCCGCTCGGCCCGTGGCTGGTCACCGCCGACGAGCTCGCCGTCGACGACCTGGCCATCACCACCCGCCTGGACGGGCGCACCGTGCAGGACAGCCGCACCTCGCTGCTCGTGCACGACGTCGTCACGCTGGTCAGCACCGTCAGCGAGGCGTTCACGCTGCTCCCGGGCGACGTCATCCTCACCGGCACCCCCGCCGGAGTGGGCCCGATGCGCGACGGCCAGGTGGTCGAGATCGAGATCGAGGGCATCGGCGTGCTGCGCAACCCCGTGCGCGACTCCGGCTCGGGGGGCCTGGCGTGAGCCTGCTGCTGAGCGCCGGCACCGACGTGCCCGGCTCGGACGTCCGGGTCCGGTTCTGCCCGAGCCCGACCGGCACCCCGCACGTCGGCCTGGTCCGCACGGCGCTGTTCAACTGGGCCTACGCCCGCCACGTCGGCGGCAGCTTCGTCTTCCGGGTCGAGGACACCGACGCCGCCCGGGACTCCGTCGAGTCCTACGACGCCCTGCTCGACGCGCTGCGCTGGCTGGGCCTGGACTGGGACGAGGGCCCCGAGGTCGGCGGCCCCCACGAGCCGTACCGGCAGTCTCAGCGGCGCCACCTGTACGACGACGCCGTCGCGCGCCTGGTCGAGCGGGGCTTCCTCTACGAGTCCTTCTCCACCCCGGCCGAGGTCGAGCAGCGCCACCAGGCCGCCGGGCGCGACCCCAAGCTCGGCTACGACGGCGCCGACCGGTACCTCACGGACGAGGCCCGGGCGGCGTTCCTCGCCGAGGGCCGCCAGCCGGTGCTGCGCTTCCGGATGCCCGACGCCGACGTCGTCGTGGAGGACCTGGTCCGCGGGGAGGTCCGCTTCCCCGCGGGCACCGTCCCGGACTTCGCCGTCGTGCGGGCCACCGGCGACCCGCTCTACACGCTGGTGAACCCCGTCGACGACGCGCTCATGGGCATCACGCACGTGCTGCGCGGCGAGGACCTGCTGAGCTCGACCCCGCGCCAGGTCGCGCTCTACGACGCGCTGCAGCAGGTCGGCATCGGCAGCGGCCCGCCCCGGTTCGGCCACCTGCCCATGGTCACCGGCGAGGGCAGCAAGAAGCTGTCCAAGCGCGCGCCGGAGTCCAACCTGTTCCTGCACCGCGAGCGCGGCTTCCTGCCGGAGGGGCTGCTCAACTACCTCGCGCTGCTCGGCTGGGGGATCGCCGACGACCGCGACGTGTTCACCCTCGCCGAGATGGTCGAGGCGTTCGACGTCCGCGACGTCGGCTCGGCCCCCGCACGCTTCGACGTGGCCAAGGCCGAGGCCATCAACGCCCAGCACCTGCGCGCCCTCCCGGCCGACGAGCTCGCCCGCCGGCTCGTGCCGTACCTGTCGGCGTACGTGTCCGACCCGCCGACGCCGCGGCAGCAGGAGCTGCTCGACGCGGCCACGCCGCTGGTGCAGGAGCGGATGACCCTGCTCGGGCAGGCGCCGGACATGCTCGGCTTCCTCTTCGTCGACGACGACCGGCTGGGCCACGACCCGGACTCCGTCGCGGCGCTGCGGCCCGAGGCGGCCGACGTGCTCGCCACCTCCACCGCCGCGCTGGTCGACCTGCAGGCCTGGGACACCGCCTCGATCGAGGCGGCGCTGCGGGCCGCGCTCGTCGAGGGCCTGGGCGTCAAGCCCAAGTTCGCCTTCGCGCCGGTCCGGGTCGCCGTGACCGGCCGCCGCGTCTCCCCGCCGCTGTTCGAGTCCATGGCGCTGCTCGGCAAGGAGTCCTCGCTGGCCCGGCTGCGGCGCCTCGCCGAGGTCCTGCCGGGCTGAGCCGGTCGCCGCCGGTCAGGTCAGGGCAGCGCAGAGCTGCCGTTCAGGGCAGCGGCGCCAGCCAGGCGTCGACGGTCATCTCGCGGGTCTCCAGCGGCCGCTCCTCGAGCAGCCGCTCCGGCTCCGTCGTCCGCAGCGACACCACCGGCGGCAGGGTGACGCCGGTGGCGTCGGCGACCGTCTGCGCGCTCGTCAGGTCCCCGACGAGGACCACGGGTGCATACCCGCCGGCCCGGGCCGTCGCGGCGGCGTCGCCGAGCACCTGCCCCAGCGTCGTGCCCGCGGGGGCCGACGGCTCCTCGATGCCGACGAACGGCACCCCGCAGCGCGCGCGGACGACGGGGGCCCACTCCACGCGGGCCCGGAACCCCACCGCGAGGACCGCAGGCCTGGGTCCGGCGTCCTCCAGCGCCGCGCACACCGCGCCGACCGCGGCGACCTGGCCCGTCTCGGTCCGGGCGGTGGCCAGCGGCAGCGTGGCGAGCGCGGTCGGCAGCAGCATCGCCGCGGCGAGCACGGCCGCCGCGGGCCGGGTGCCCCGCCGGCCGGTGCCGACCAGCCACGCCAGCGTCGCCGTCGCCGCGAGGACCAGGTAGGGGTAGGTGACGGTGACGTAGCGCCGGTCCGCCCAGGGGTGGTCCGGCGTGATCGCGGGCCGGTAGAGGCTGAGCACGGTCACTGCGAGGCCCACGACGACCGGCAGGAGCCAGCGCGGCAGCGGCTGGCGCGACAGCACCGCCCGCGTGCCCACCGCGGCCAGCACGACCGAGGCGACGAGCGCGAGCAGCACCGTCACCGGCCCCAGCCACCACACCAGCCAGACGACGCTGTCCTCGGCGTAGGTGCGCAGCCCGTCGACCGGGAGCCCCTGCTGCTGCTGCAGCGCCCCGACGAACTGCTCCATGCCGGGCAGGTACGGCTCCCGGGAGTCCACCAGCCACAGCGGGCGCGAGGCGAGCCCCACCCCGACGAGCGCGACGGTGGCCGCCGCGACCGCCGGCAGCAGCGCGGCCGCCCTCACGGCCGCACGGGGCACCCCGGTGGTGTCCCAGCGCCGCGCGACCCGGCGCCCGAGCAGCAGCGCCGCCGCCGACAGCACCGTCACCACGGCGCCCGCGGCGACCAGGGGCCCGAGGGAGCTGGCCACCGAGGCGACGTAGGGGGAGTCCCACCAGCGGGTGGCCAGGGCCGCGGGCACCCCGGTGAGCAGGGTCCCCACCGCCAGCGGCCCGGCCGCGGGGTGGCGGCGGCCGGCCAGCAGGGCGACGAGCGGGACGAGGAGGACGAGCTCGCGCACTGCGTCGATCCGGACGAGCAGGTGCGCGCCGAGCAGCAGGCCGGCCACCAGGGCGGGCAGGCGGGCCCGCTGCCCGCGGGACGCGGCGGCCAGGACGAGCAGGGTGGCCGCGGTGAGCAGGTACAGCAGCGAGAACGGCTCGGAGAAGGTCTGCCGGGCCACGAGCACGACGGGCTGGGACACGCCGAGCAGGGCCGTCGCCAGCAGCGCCCACCGCGCGCCGAGCAGCTGCGCCGCCAGCCCGGCGAAGGCCGCCAGGGCCAGCGCCGCGACCACGGCCGGGGCGACGAGCAGGCCGGACCAGCCGCCCACCAACCACGCCCCGCTGAGCAGGGCCGGCACACCGACGAGGAACTGCGGCGACACCAGCAGCGTCGCGGAGCCGTCGGCGCCGGTGCCCGGCACGGCGTAGTTGGCGGCGGCGCCGACCCGGACCCACGGGTCCGACGCCGGCAGCCCGAACACGTCCAGGCCCGGGTCGAGCGGCACCCCGCCGTAGCGGGCGAGCGCCAGGGCGTAGGTGGCGTAGGCGCCGGGGTCGCGACGGACCACGAGGTGCTCGCCGTGGGTCAGCGCCGCCCAGGTGCCCAGGCCGGCGCAGAGGGCCAGCAGCAGCAGCGCCGAGGGCCACGGCAGCCGGGGCAGGTCCAGGCGGGGGAGCAGCACCGCGGCGAGCGCGACGCCGGTCGCCAGCGCCGGCGCGGCGGTCCACGGCGACCAGAGGCCGACCTGCTGGGCGCCGCTGGCGACGAGCATGACCGGCAGCAGCGCGAGCGCGACGGCCAGGGGTGCGGCCACGAGCAGGGGGGTGGTCCGCACCGTCCGACCGTAGGCGCTCGGGCCCGCCACGACGGCCGCCACCGCGCGGTTTGGCCGCCCTGTCCCGGTCGGCTACCCTCATCACGTCGCGACCGAGCCCCGGCACGGTCCGTCCCCATGGGGTATGGGGTAATTGGCAGCCCAACTGATTCTGGTTCAGTTAGTCTAGGTTCGAGTCCTGGTACCCCAGCTCGGTAGGACCACCCGCACTCCTGGGGTAGTCTTTCCCGGCCCGCAAGGGCCAGCACCACGGCCACACAGCACGGCCCCGTCGTCTAGTGGCCTAGGACGCCGCCCTCTCACGGCGGTAGCACGGGTTCGAATCCCGTCGGGGCTACACCCACGAAGGCCCGCTCCAGCAGGAGCGGGCCTTCGTCGTGCGCGGGGGGTGACCGGCCGCGGTCCCGCGACGGCACCCCCTCGGCGCTCAGCCGCGCACCGGCCGGGCGACGGCGGCACGCTGCTCGGGGCGGGGCTCCGACCGCTGCTCGGGCCGCTGGTCC
>NZ_JBBEOI010000150.1 GCF_037860755.1 Aquipuribacter hungaricus
GTCGGCGGCGGCCAGCTCGGCGGCCATGCCGGTGAACGCCCGGGCGAGCCGGCCCACCTCGTCGCGGCTGCTCGTCGCCACCGGCGGTGCGGGGCGCCCCGCGGCCATCGCGGCCGCCGCGGCGGTCATCTGCCGCAGCGGCGACGTCATGCCGTGCGCGAGGACCTGGGTGAGGACGAGGGCCGCGGTCATGGCGGCGGCGAGCGCCCACCACGTGCCGGTGCCGACCAGCTGCAGGCTCACGGTGGCCACGAGCAGGCCGACCGCGAGGCTGGCGAAGACGACGAGGCCGAGCTTCATCTTGATCGAGCGGACAGGGTCGAGCGGGCGCAGGTCGAACGGCCGGTCCAGGGCGGTCACCGGGGCACCTCCAGGGCGTAGCCGACACCGGTGACGGTGCGGATCCGGTCCGCACCCAGCTTGCGGCGCAGCGCCTTGACGTGGCTGTCGACCGCGCGGCCCGCCCGCAGCCGCGCGGGGGACCGGTCCTCGTCGGGCCAGTCCCAGACCTGGACCAGAAGCCGCTCCCGGCCGACGACGGCGCCCGGCCGCTCGGCCAGCTGCAGCAGCAGGTCGAACTCGGTGCGGGTGAGGTGGACGGGAGCGCCGTCGACGCTCGCCCGCCGCTGGACGGGGTCCACCCGCAGGCCGCCGACCTCGACCACCGCGGCGGTGGCCTCGTCCCCGCGGCGGGCGGCGATCTCGGTGGCGCGGTCGACCCGGCGCAGCAGCGCGGCCACCCGGGCGACGAGCTCCCGGGGGCTGAAGGGCTTGGTGAGGTAGTCGTCGGCGCCGACGGCGAGGCCGATGAGCCGGTCGGTCTCCTCGGCCCGGGCCGTGAGCATGAGGACCGGCACCGGCACGGTGGCCTGCACCTGGCGGCACACCTCGGTCCCGTCGAGGCGGGGCAGCATGACGTCGAGCACGACGAGGTCGTAGCGGGTGGCCGCGGCCGCGCGCACCGCGTCCAGCCCGTCGTGGACGACGTCGACGCGGTAGCCCTCGCTCTCCAGGCGCCGTCGGACGGCGTCGGCGATGGCGGCGTCGTCCTCGACGACCAGCACGCGGCGGTCCCTGGTGCCCGTGGGGTCCATGCCCGCGACGCTAGCGAGCGGGTGCGGAGGGAACCGGGGCGACGTGTGGAGACGACGTGGAGATCAGCGCAGGCTGCAGCCCGAGGGGCACGACAGCCCGACGTCGACGACCGCGCGGCCGGCGTCGTCGACCACGCGCGCGGTCTCCACGCGCAGGCCCGCCGGCAGCTCGTCGGCGGCCACCCCGAAGGCCGGCAGCCCCGGCACCCGGGCCAGGTCGACGTCCTGGCCCGACGCCCGCGCGGCCACGGGCTCCACGACGATGCCGCCGTCCACCGCGCGGACCTGCAGCTCCAGCTCCACCGGCACGACCCCGGAGCCGGGGACCTCGAAGGGTCCGCCCACCCGTACCCGGTCCGGCGGCAGCGCCACGACCGAGGCCGCGACCGCCGCGGCGACCGCCGGGTCGAAGCGGCCGGCCACGAGCCCGGCCGCGTCGGCCCGGACGGTGGCGCGCAGGGAGGACACCGAGCGCCCGTCCGTCGCGACGTCCTCGGCGAGCAGGTCCACCGCGGGCAGCGGGACGCCCTCGAGGACGCCGTCGCGCGCCTCGACCCGGATCCCCTCCAGCCGACCGGTGACCAGGCCCGCGAGGGCGAACCCCTGCACCGAGCTCTCGACGGAGGTGAAGCTGCCACCCCGGGCGCTGACCTCGTCCTGGACCAGGTCGGTGACCACCGCCTCGACCTGCCCGCGCACCAGCCACTCGGCGGCGGCGACGGCGGCGAGGACGACGAGCAGCAGCACGCCGAGGGCGACGGCGGCGCGGCCCAGCGCGCTCACGCCGAGGCCCCCGGCACCCGGGCGGCGGGCTCCGGGGCCCGCGGCCGGGACGGCAGGGCACGGGCTCGGTCGGGGGCTGGCACCGGCCCATCATCGGGCACCGGGTCGTCCCGCCGACGGAGGTCGCGCTGTCGGACCCCCGTCGGAGCATCACGGCATGGCCCGGCCCCCCGACGTCCCCGCCCGGGTCGCGTGGGCGGTCGACCTGCTCGACCCCCGACCCGACGACGTCGTGCTCGAGGTCGGCGGCGGGCCCGGCGTGTCCGCGTCCCTGGTCTGCGCGCGGCTGACGACGGGCCGGCTCGTGGAGGTGGAGCGGTCGCCGGTCGCGGTGGCGCGGACCCGCGCCCGGGCCGCCGACCACGTCGACGCCGGCCGCCTGGTCCTCGTCGAGGGCGCGCTCGCGTCCGCGCGGCTGGAGCCGTCGTCGGTGGACCGGGCGCTCGCGCTCGACGTCGGTGCCTTCTGGGCCGCCGACCCGGCGGCCGAGCTCGACGTCCTGGCCCGCGCGCTCCGGCCAGGCGCCCCGCTGCTCGTGCTGTACGGGGCGGGCAGCCCGACAGGGCCCGGGCGCGTGGTCCCGGTCGTGCGCGCGGCGCTGGGCCGGCACGGGTTCGTCGACGTGCGGACCGTCGAGGCGGCCGAGGGCTGGGGCGTGACCGCCCGGCGGGCCCCGGCCGCGCTGTCGGAGCCGACCGGCACGCTGCCCGCATGACGCAGGAGACACGGGTGCTGCTCGAGCACGGCGCGCGGTGGGTGTTCGCCAGCGCGCTGGACCACCCCGGCTGGGCCCGGCGCGGCAAGGGTGAGGACGCGGCGCTGCAGGCCCTCGCCTCGTACGAGGAGCGCTACCGGGCCGTCGTCGGCGACGACCTCTGCCGCCCGGGCGCAGGAGCACACCTGCAGGTCGTGGAGTCGGCCCCCGGCACGGCGACGACCGACTTCGGGGCGCCCGACGCCAAGGGGGAGGCCGACCTGGAGCCGCTGGACGCGGCCGGCTCCGCGCGGCTGGTCACCGTGCTCACCGCCTGCTGGGACGCCCTCGACGCCGTGGTCGCGCGGGCGCCGGCCGAGCTCACCCGGGGCCCGCGGGGCGGCGGCCGGGACCGGGACAAGGTGCGCGACCACGTGCAGGAGGCCGAGCGGAGCTACGGCCGCACCATCGGGGTGCGGGTGCCGCCGCGGACGCCGTGGCCCGAGCAGCGGGAGCTGCTGCTGACGGGGGTCGTGGCCGGCGTCGGCGCTCCCCCGCCGACCACGGGCTGGCCGGTCCGCTACTGGGCCCGCCGGGCGGCCTGGCACGTGCTGGACCACGCCTGGGAGATCGAGGACCGGACGCCCTCAGCCTGACGGCGGGGCCCCCTGGCCCGCCCCGTCCGGGCCCGCGCCGTCGAGAGCTCCGTCGAGGGCCCGGAGCATGCGGACCAGCGCCACCCGCCGGTAGGAGTCGTCGACGAGCTCGGCCATCTCCTCCCAGTCCACCGGCGGCAGGTCGTCGGCCTCGCGCAGGTCGAACCCGAGCCAGCCCGCCGGCCCGACGTAGGGCGGCACCGAGGCCCGCGGGTGCTGCAGCAGGGCCTCCCGGTCGCCGTCGTCGGGGTGCACGACGAGGCGCAGGTCGTCCTCGCCGGCGATGCCGTACTGGGCGAACACCCGCCTGCCGGCGACGAAGTGCGGGCGCCCGTGCGACTCCCGCTCGCCCGCCTCCGGGTAGCCCAGGCACATCGCCCGGACCCGGGCGAGCAGGGGGTCGTCCTCGTCGTACATCCGCGGGTGCGCCATGGCGGGACGCTGCCAGGGACCTCCGACAACCGACCGACCTCGCCCACTGGGCAGCCCTCCCGGAGTGTCACGGTTCTGTAACGGCACTTGACCGTGGTTTGTTAGGCAACTTCACTAACAAACGTGTCGATGACGACCACGCCGCCGGGGTCCAGGTCCCGGGCGCTGCGCCCCACCGGGCGCGCGCTGCCTGCCCACGCGCGGGCGCACAACCGCAGCCTGCTCCTGCAGTCGCTGGTCAGCGCCGGCCCCCACAGCCGGGCCGACCTGGCCCGGGCGACCGGCCTCACCCGCGTCACCGTGTCCGACGTCGTCGCCGCGCTCATCGACGACGGGCTCGTCGTGGAGCTCGGCGTCCGCCCGGGCACCCGTGTCGGCAAGCCGGCCGAGCTGGTCGGCGTCGACCCCGACGGCGCCCACATCGTGGCGGTGGACCTGTCCGACGACCGGTGCGTGAGCGGCGCGGTCGTCGACCTCGCCGGCCAGGTGCGGCGCACGGTCCAGGTGCCCCGCCGCGGCGCGCACGGCCAGGCGGCCGTCGACCTGCTCGTCGCCACCGTCCGCGACCTCGTCGGCGCCGCGACCGCGCCGCTGCTCGGCGTCGGCATCGGGACCCCCGGCATCGTCAGCGGCGGCGTGGTGGCCGAGGCCCCCAACCTCGGCTGGACCGACGTCGCCCTGGCGCGGCTGGTGTCCGACGCCGTGGGCCTGCCGGTGCACGTCGCCAACGACGCCAACGCCGCCGCGCTCGCCGAGCACAGCCACGGCGGCGCGGTCGACCGCGGCCTGCTCGTCCTCACCGTCGGGCTCGGCGTGGGCGCCGGCCTGCTGCTGGACGGCGCGCTGCTGCACGGTCCCCACCACGCGGCCGGCGAGATCGGCCACGTCGTCGTCGACGAGCGCGGCGGACCGTGCGCCTGCGGGCGGACCGGCTGCCTGGAGACCGTCCTGGCCGTGCCCGCCCTGCGCGCCGCCACCGAGGGCCTCCCCCCGGCGGCCGCCGAGCGTGCCCTCGCCTCGGCAGGCCGCCGGCTCGGGCAGGCACTGGCCCCCATCGTCGGGGTCCTCGACCTGCAGCAGGTGGTGCTCGCGGGACCGGCCGAGCTGCTGGGCGGGCCCCTGCTGCGCGCGACCGCGGCCACCGTCCGGCGCCGGGCGATGCCCGTCGTCGCCGAGGCGGTCGAGATCCGGCTGTCCGCCCTGGCGGACCGGGGCGTGCTGCTCGGCGCCTCCGTCCTCGTCCTGTCCGGCGAGCTCGGCGTCACCTGAGCGCCCGCCGCACCGCAGCACCTCAAGCACGGCAGCACCCCTCGGCACCCAGCACCGCAGCACGGCACACCCACCGGACCACGACCCAGGAGGACCACCATGAGACCTGTACCCGCCGGGGCGGCCGTCGCCACCGCCGCCCTCCTGCTCGCCGCGTGCGGCTCGGCCGCCGACGCCACCGGGACGGGGGGCAGCTCCCCCGACGGCGGCACCGAGGCCGGCGGCCAGACCGTCCGGCTCTGGCTCAACGGCGAGGACACGCCCCAGGAGATGGTCGACTACGCCGTCGCGGAGTTCGAGGCCGCCCACCCCGGGGTCACCGTGGAGTTCGAGCGGCAGCAGTGGACCGGCCTGGTCGAGAAGCTCACGACGTCGCTGTCGAGCAACGACAGCCCCGACGTCGTCGAGCTGGGCAACACGCAGGCCCAGGCGTTCGAGGCCGCCGGCGCGCTCCACGACCTCACCGACAAGAAGGAGGAGCTCGGCGGGGACGACCTGCTCACCAGCCTCGTCGAGGCCGGCACCTACGACGACCGGTTCTACGGCGTCCCCTACTACGCCGGCGCGCGCGTCGTCTTCTACCGCACGGACCACTTCGAGGAGGCCGGGCTGGAGGTGCCGACGACGCTGGAGGAGTTCCAGGCCGCCGGCGCCGCGCTCAAGCAGGCCAACGCCGACGTCCCGGGCTACTCGGGCATCTTCTTCCCGGGCAAGTACTGGTACGCGGCCCTGCCGTTCGTGTGGGAGTCCGGCGGCGAGATCGCCGTCCAGGACGGGGACACCTGGGACGCGCAGCTGTCGAGCCCGGGGTCCGTCGAGGGCCTGAGGCAGGTGCAGCAGATCATGGCCACGGCCTCGGGCGCCCCCGTCGACGGCGACGAGTCGCAGGACTACCTCGCCTTCTGCAACGGCGAGGTCGGGATGCTCATGGGCCCCGGCTGGAAGATCGGCCAGATCGTCAACGAGGACGACGGCTGCCCCGAGCTCGAGGGCAGCATCGGCGCCTTCCCGCTGCCGGGCAGCGAGCCCGGGACGACCGCCCCGGCGTTCCTCGGCGGGTCCAACCTCGCCGTGTCCGCGGGCTCGGAGGACCCGGAGCTCGCCTACGAGCTCGTCAAGGTCCTCACCAGCGACGGCTACCAGGAGCAGTTCGCGGAGCTGGGGCTGCTGCCGGCCAAGGTGTCGCTGCTCGAGGGCGTCGGCGGCTCCGAGGCCGCCGAGGCGCAGGCGGCGGCCGCGGCCAACTCGCGGTTCGTGCCCTCGAGCGAGCGGTGGGCCGGGGTCGAGGCGTCGACCGTGCTGCCGGACATGCTCGTGGCCATCGCCGGCGGGGCGGACGTCGAGGCCGAGGCGGCCCGGGCCGACGAGGCCATCGAGGCCCTCCTCAACGGCTGACGGCGGTGCCCGTCTCCACCCCGGTCGTCCCGGGGACCGCGTCACCGGTCCCCGGGGCGCCGCCCGGCCGCCGCCGACCGGCCCGGTCCGCCCGGTCCGGCGGCCCCGCGCTGCCCTACCTGCTGCTCCTGCCGGCCACCGTCGTGCTGGGCGCGATGCTGGCATGGCCGCTCGTCCGGCTGGTCCTGCTGTCGGTGCGGGAGTTCGGGCTCGCCCAGCAGTTCGGGCAGCCGGCCGCGTTCGTCGGGCTCGACAACTACGCGCGCATCCTCGACGACCCGCAGTTCTGGGCCGTGCTCGGCCGCACCGTCGCCTTCTGCGGCGTCACCGTGGCCCTGACGATGGTGCTCGGCACGCTCGTCGCGCTGCTCATGGACGCGCTCGGGCGCGGCCTGCGGCTGCTGGTCGGCATCGGGCTCATGCTCGCCTGGGCCATGCCGCCGGTGTCGGCGACCATCGTCTGGCAGTGGGTCTTCGACACCCGCTACGGCCTGGTCAACTACCTGCTCACCGCCTCCGGCGCCGGCGACTTCCGCGGCCACTCGTGGCTGGCGGACCCGGTGTCGTTCGTCGCGGTCGCCGCGCTCGTCGTGGTGTGGATGGGCGTCCCGTTCGTCGCCTTCACCCTGTACGCCGGGCTGACGCAGGTGCCGCGGGAGGTGCTCGAGGCCGCGCAGATCGACGGCGCCGGGCCGTGGCGGCGGTTCCGGTCGGTCACCGTGCCCTACCTGCGGCCGCTCCTGGCGATCCTCACCGCGCTGTCGGTGCTGTGGAACTTCCGCGTGTTCACGCCGGTGTACGTCCTGCAGGCGGCCGGCGGCAGCGCCCGCGACACCAACCTCGTCGGCGTCTTCGCCTACCGGATCTCCATCGGCGAGAACCGCTTCGACGTCGGCGCCGCCGTCGCGGTCGTCATGGTCGTGCTCACCCTCGCCCTGACCGCGGTCTACC
This sequence comes from Aquipuribacter hungaricus, assembly GCF_037860755.1. Classification (NCBI taxonomy): domain Bacteria; kingdom Bacillati; phylum Actinomycetota; class Actinomycetes; order Micrococcales; family Intrasporangiaceae; genus Aquipuribacter; species Aquipuribacter hungaricus. The sequence continues at coordinate 7,275 of NZ_JBBEOI010000150.1, forward strand.
TGCGGCAGATGGCCCGCCAGGAGGACGTGTGAGGGCGCCGCTGCGCCGCCGGGTCGCCCTCGCCGCGGCCGCCCTCGTCGTGTTCGTCTGCTCGACCGCCCCCGTGTACTGGATGGTCACGACATCGTTCCAGCGGGGCACCGACATCACCGCGCCGACCCCGACGTTCCACCCCTTCGGGGGGACGCTCGCCAACTACGCCAAGGTCGTCGAGCGCGGCTTCTTCCCCCAGGCCCTGCTCAACAGCCTCGTCGTCACGCTGTCGACCGTCGTGCTCGCCCTGCTGCTGGCGGTGCTCGCCGCCGTGGCCGTCGCCCGGTTCCGCTTCCGGGGGCGGGCGGGCTTCGTCGTCACCGTGCTCGTCGTGCAGATGATCCCGCCCGAGGCGCTGGTCATCTCGCTGTTCGGCGTGCTCGACGGCTGGCAGCTGGTCAACACGGTCCTGGGCCTCGTGCTGGTCTACCTCGTCTTCGTGCTGCCCTTCACGATCTGGACGCTGCGGGGCTTCGTCGCCGGCGTCCCCGTCGAGCTGGAGGAGGCGGCGATGATCGACGGCTGCAGCCGGGCCTCGGCGTTCCGGCGCATCACGTTCCCCCTCATGGCACCGGGCCTGGTCGCCACCGGGGTGTTCGCGTTCATCCAGGCGTGGAACGAGTTCGTCTTCGCCCTCGTCATCATGAACCGGCCTGACAGCCAGACCCTGCCGGTGTGGCTGCAGGCGTTCAACGCCGGTGCGCGCGGCACCGACTGGGGCGGCGTCATGGCGGGGTCCACGCTGATGGCCGTGCCCGTCGTCGTGTTCTTCCTGCTCGTGCAGACCCGCCTCACCCGGGGCCTGGCCGACGGGGCGGTGAAGGGGTGAGCGCCTCTCCCGACGACCTGCGGCGCCTCGGCCTGGGCGTGGTCATGGGCTGCTTCGCCGGACCCGACCTGCCGGGCTGGGTGCAGGACGACCTGCGGCACGGGCTCGGCTCGCTGTGCCTGTTCGGCTCCAACCTCGACGGCGACGACGCCACGGCCGCGGCGCTCGTCGCCCGGGTGCACGCGCTCGCCCCGGCGTGCCTGGTCGCCCTGGACGAGGAGGGCGGCGACGTCACGCGCCTGGACTTCGGGCGCGGGTCGCGGACCGTGGGCGCGGCGGTCCTCGGGGCGGGTGACGACGTCGTCGTCACCCGGCAGGTCACGGCCGACCTGGGACGGCGGCTCGCGCGGGTGGGCGTCGACCTCGACCTCGCGCCCGTCCTCGACGTCAACAGCGCCCCGGACAACCCGGTGATCGGCAGCCGCAGCTACGGCGCCGACCCGGACCTGGTGGCCCGCCACGGCGTCGCGGCCGTGCACGGCCTGGCCGAGGCGGGCGTCGCGGCCTGCCTCAAGCACTTCCCCGGCCACGGCGACACGGTCGACGACTCCCACGTCGCCGCCCCCGTGGTGCAGGCAACGGCCGACGTGCTCCGGTTGCGCGAGCTCGTGCCGTTCGCGGCCGCCGTGGCCGCGGGCGCCGAGGCCGTCATGACCGCCCACGTCCTCGTCCCCGCCCTCGACCCGCACGGTCCCGCGTCCACGAGCGCGGCGGTCACCGCCCTGCTGCGCGACGAGCTCGGCTTCGACGGCGTCCTCGTCACCGACGCCCTCGACATGGCCGGGGTGAGCGGGCCGCAGGCGCACGGCTCGGTCGAGGCCGCCGCGGTCGCCTCGCTCGTAGCGGGGGCGGACCTGCTGTGCCTGGGCGCGGACTGGGACCGCGACCGGGTGCACGCGGTCGTCGACGCCGTGGTCGACGCGGTCCGGGACGAGCGCCTGACCCGGGAGCGGCTCGAGGAGGCGGCCGGGCGGGTGCGCAGGCTGGGCGAGCGGTGCGCCTCCCGCCGGTCTGCCGCAGCCGTAGGGACGGCCGGCGCGGACGGCGCGGCCGGGGCTGAGG
>NZ_JBBEOI010000151.1 GCF_037860755.1 Aquipuribacter hungaricus
CCGGTGCAGCGACGTGCCGGACGAGCGGCCCGGGCCCGGCGCGCCGGCGTCGGTGCCGTCGCCGCGGGAGGAGTCGGCGTCCTCCGCCGTGCCGTCAGACCTCTCGCCCGTGCGCCCCTCACCCGTGCGCCCCTCGCCCGTGCGCCCCTCGCCCGTGCGCCCAGCGCCGTCGCCCCGGTCGTCGACGACCCGCGGGGGCGCGGGCTCCCCGTCGTGGAAGTGGGCGACGATGTCGGCGAAGCGGGCGTCGACGTCCAGCGGGTGCTCCCCGCCGTCGGTGCCGCGGCTGGCGTCCGGGCCGCTCATGCCGGCACCGGCGCCGTGACCCGGCCGACGAAGGCCAGCGAGCGCTCGTGGATGGTCGGCGCGTCGTGGTCCAGCGTGGCCACGTGGTAGGAGTCGGCGAGCACGACGTCGGTGACGTCGGAGGACGACACCCCGGCCAGCACGGCCGCCGAGGACGACGGCGGCACCACGTGGTCCTGCGGGCTGTGCAGGAGCAGCAGCGGCGCGCCCACCCTGGGCAGGTCCGCCCTCACGGTGCCCAGCAGCCCCGTGAACGACGCGGCGGCGTGCAGCGGGGTGCGGTCGTAGGCCAGCTCGACGGGACCCTCCTTGCGGACGTCGTTCCCGATGCCGGGGAACGACCCGACGAGGTGGCGCAGGACGGGCAGCAGCACGAGGCGGCGGTCCTCGAGCAGGACGGCCGGGTTGACGAGCACGAGGCCCTCGAGCAGGTCGGGGTGCTCCTGCGCCAGGCGCAGCGCGAGCGCCCCGCCCATGGACAGCCCGCCGACGACCACGCGGTGCCCGGAGGCGACGAGGCCGAGCAGCTCGCGCTCGGCGACGGCGTACCAGTCTGGCCACCGGGTCAGGTTGAGCTCCTGCCACGTGGTGCCGTGGCCGGGCAGGCGCGGCAGGCGCACCGTGAGCCCCGCCGCGGCGTGGTGCTCGGCCCAGTCGCGCAACGACTGCGGCGAGCCCGTGAAGCCGTGCAGCAGGAGGACGGCGACGTCGCCGCCGTCTGCCTGGAACGGCTCTGCTCCGGGGAGGATCGGCACACGCCATCCTCGCACGGGCGGGGTCCCCGCGACCATGAGACCGGGCAGGTCGTGGGCAGGTCGCCGGAAGGTCGCCGGAAGGTCGCCGGGAGCTCGCCGGGAGGTCGCAGGAAGGTCGCCGGAGGTCCCCGCCGGGAGGCCAGGTGTGACAGCATCCGCCGGATGACGGTGTGGTTCTACTGGGCGGTGAAGACCGTCCTCGGTCCGGTGCTGCGGTCGCTGTTCCGGCCGTGGGTCCGTGGCGGGGAGCACGTCCCGACCACCGGCGGCGCCATCCTCGCCTCCAACCACCTGTCGTTCTCCGACTCGATCTTCCTGCCGCTCATGCTCAAGCGGCGCGTGACCTTCCTCGCCAAGGCGGAGTACTTCACCGGCACGGGCGTCAAGGGCCGCGCCAAGGCGCTGTTCTTCCGCGGCGTCGGCCAGCTGCCCGTGGACCGCAGCGGCGGCAAGGCGAGCGAGGCCGCCCTGCGCTCGGGCCTGCGCGTGCTGCGCCGCGGCGACCTGCTCGGGATCTACCCCGAGGGGACGCGCTCGCCGGACGCCCGCCTGTACCGCGGCAAGACCGGCGTGGCGAAGATGGCCCTGGACAGCCGGGTGCCCGTCATCCCGGTGGCGATGATCGGCACCGACAAGGTGCAGCCGATCGGGCGGAAGCTGCCGAGCATCCACCGGGTCGGGATCATCATCGGCCGCCCGCTCGACTTCTCCCGCTACGACGGGATGGCCGACGACCGCCACGTCCTGCGCTCGGTCACCGACGAGATCATGTACGAGCTCATGCGGCTGTCCGGCCAGGAGTACGTCGACGAGTACGCCGCGGTCGCCAAGGAGCGGATCGCCGCGGAGAAGCGCGCACGCGTCGTCGGCGACGTCCTGGGCACCGTGGAGCGGCTCACCGGGCGCGACACCTCGCGCCTGTCGGAGCGCCTGTTCGGCGACGACCTGTCCCCGGGCGACTACACGGGGCAGCCGGACCCGGACGAGGTCCCCGCACCCGCCCCGGTCGAGGACCCCGCCCCCGAGGACGCCGCCGTGACCGTCGTCGAGGACGACGCGGCGGCCGACCGTGCGCTGGCGGACGACCGCGCGCTGCCGGACGGGCCGGCCGGGCACCGCGCGCCGGACGTCCCCGCCTGAGGGCCCAGCAGCCGGACCGCGCCCGAGGGGTCCCCGGACCGGCCTACCCTGGGTCGGTGACCCTGACCTGGCCCGACGACCTGGTGGCCGCCCAGCAGCCGTCCTGGGGCGGTACCGACGCCCTCTCCGCCGCGACCGCGGAGCTGCTCACCTACCCGCCGCTGGTGTTCGCCGGCGAGTGCGACAACCTGCGCGAGCGCCTCGCCGCCGCGGCCCGGGGCGAGGCGTTCCTGCTCCAGGGCGGCGACTGCGCCGAGACCTTCGCCGACGCCACCGCCGACGCGATCCGCCGCCGCGTGAAGACCATCCTCCAGATGGCGGTCGTGCTCATGTACGGCGGCGGCCTGCCCGTGGTGAAGATGGGCCGCATGGCGGGGCAGTTCGCCAAGCCCCGCAGCAACGACACCGAGACCCGCGAGGGCGTGACGCTGCCGGCCTACCGGGGCGACGCCGTGAACGCCTACGAGTTCACCGAGGCCGCGCGTGCCCACGACCCGCAGCGGCTGGTCCGGGCGTACCACACGGCCGCCTCGACGCTGAACCTCATCCGCGCCTTCACCACCGGCGGGTTCGCCGACCTGCGCCAGGTGCACGAGTGGAACCGCGGCTTCACCAGCAACCCGGCCAACGCCCGCTACGAGGTCGTCGCCCGCGAGATCGACAAGGCGATGCGCTTCATGGCCGCGTGCGGCGCGGACTTCGACGCGCTGCGGGGCGTGGAGTTCTTCGCCAGCCACGAGGCGCTGCTGCTGGACTACGAGCGGGCCCTCACCCGCACCGACTCCCGCACCGGCCTGCCCTACGCCACGTCGGCGCACTTCGTCTGGGTCGGCGAGCGGACGCGCGAGCTCGACGGCGCGCACATCGAGCTGGCCGCGCGGGTGCAGAACCCGGTCGGCGTCAAGCTCGGCCCGAAGACCAGCCCGGACGACGCCCTCGCGCTCATCGACCGGCTCGACCCGGACCGCACCCCGGGCCGGCTGACGTTCATCACGCGGATGGGCGCCGGCAAGATCCGCGACGTGCTGCCCGCCGTGGTCGAGAAGGTCCGCTCCTCCGGCGCGCAGCCGCTGTGGATCACCGACCCGATGCACGGCAACACCTTCGAGTCGGCGAGCGGCTACAAGACCCGCCGCTTCGACGACGTCATCGACGAGGTGCGCGGCTTCTTCGAGGTGCACCGCGCCCTCGGCACCGTGCCCGGCGGGCTGCACGTGGAGCTCACCGGCGACGACGTCACCGAGTGCATCGGCGGCTCGGACGAGATCTCCGACGCCGCGCTCGCCACCCGGTACGAGTCGGTCTGCGACCCCCGCCTCAACCACCAGCAGAGCCTGGAGATGGCGTTCCTCGTCGCCGAGATGCTCGGCCAGCGGTGAGCGCCCCCCCCCGCCCGGGCACGGTCGACCTGCGCTCGGACACCCTCACCGCGCCGACGCCCGCCATGCGCGAGGCGATGGCGTCGGCGCTGGTGGGCGACGACGTGTACGCCGAGGACCCGACGCTGCACGAGCTGGAGGAGCGCACCGCCGCCCTGCTGGGGCACGAGGCCGGCCTCTTCTTCCCCACGGGGTCGATGGCCAACATGGTGGGCGTCCGGCTCCTCGTCGAGCCCGGCCAGGAGCTGCTGGCCGACGTCCTGTCCCACGTGCTGCGGGCCGAGCTGGGCGGCCACGGCGCCCTGGGCGGGATCACCTCCCGCACATGGTCCGACGGGCTCGTGGACGGCACGAGCCCCGGACGCACCCTCGACGCCCGGGTGCCGCTGGCGCTCATGGCCCCGGACGCCGGCCCGCACCTGGTCTCCACCGCCGCGGTGGCCGTGGAGAACACCCACAACTTCGGCGGCGGCACGGTCCAGCCGCTCGAGCAGCTGCAGGCCCTGCGCGCGGGGACGGCCGAGGCGGGCGTGGCCGTGCACCTGGACGGGGCGCGGCTGTGGAACGCCCACGTCGCGACCGGGGTGCCGCTGGCCGTCTACGGCGGGCTGTCGGACACGGTGTCGGTCTGCTTCTCCAAGGGCCTCGGCGCCCCCGTCGGCTCGGTGCTCGTCACCACCGCCGACCGGATCGCGCGCGCCCGGGTGCTCCGCAAGCGCTACGGCGGCGGGATGCGCCAGGCCGGGGTCCTCGCGGCCGCCTGCCTGCACGCCCTGGACCACCACGTCGACCGGCTGGCCGAGGACCACGTCCGCGCCCGCCGCCTCGCCGAGGCCTGCGCCGCGGCGATGCCCGGCTCCGTCGTCCCGGCGGCGGTCGAGACCAACATCGTCGTGCTCCGCACCCACGACGTCCCCGCGGCCGCCGTCGCCGCGGCCGCCGCCCGGCAGGGTGTGCTCGTGTCGGCCCTCGGGCCCCGCGTGGTCCGCGCCGTCACCCACCTCGACGTCGACGACGCGGCGGTGGACCGGGCGTGCGAGGTGCTGTCGGGCGTGCTCGCGGGGGCCGTCGCCGCCTGAGGCCGCGGCGGCCGGGGTCCTGCCCGGTCACTGCCGGGGAGGCCGCCGGTCGCTGCCCTGGACGCCCGCCCGGGGCCGTCCCGCCGGCGGGTCAGAAGGTCGTGACGACGACGGTGGAGCCGGGCGGGACGGCTGTCCCCGCGGCCGGGTCCTGGCTCACGACGCGGCCGAAGACGTCGGACCCGCGCCGCTCGACGACGAGGCCGGCCTCCTCCAGAGCCGCGGCGGCGTCGGCGAAAGGCCGCTCGAAGACGTCCGGCACCTCGACCGGCTCCGGCCCGCGCGACACGACGACGGACACCTGGGCCCCCGGCGGCAGCGTGCCGTCCTCGGGGTCCTGGGCGACGACCGTGCCGTCGGGGGCGTCGTCGTAGCGCTCGTCCTCCGCGCCCAGGCGCAGGCCGTCCGCCTCCAGGGCCCCGCGTGCCTCGGCCACCGTGCCGCCGGTGAGGTCGGGCACGGCGACCGGCTCGGGCCCGCGGCTGACGAGCAGGGCGACGGGCGACCCGGTCCGCAGCCCCTCGCCCGCGGGCGGGGTGCTGGCCACGACGCGCCCGGCCCCCACCTGCGGGTCGAACGCCTCCGTGACCTCCCCGAGGGCCAGGCTGGCCCCGGCGAGCGCCTTGGTGGCCTCGGCGAGGGTGCGGCCGCGCAGGTCCGGGACGTCGTGGAGCCGGGGGCCGCTGGAGACGACGAGGACCACCGTGCCGTTCTTGTGCACCGTCCGGCCGGGGTCGGGCCGGGTGCCGACGACCTCGCCGGGCGGCGCCACCTCGTCGGGCTGCGGCGTGGTGGAGGAGGCGATACCGAGCGCGTCGAGCTGGGCGGCGGCGGCCTCGGCGGTGCGGCCCCGCAGGTCGGGGACGTCGCGCTGGGCGCCCGGCCCGGCCTCGGTCCACCACAGCGCCGCCCCCGCCACGAGGCTGGCGAGCAGCAGGACCAGCAGGACGGCGCCCGACCCGGGCAGCCGCCGGCGCCGCCGGGGCAGGACGGCCGTGGCGCCCGACGGGCGGGAGCCACCACCGGCCCTGTCCCACGGCTGCCCACCGCTCCGGCCTGTCGGGCCGCCCCAGCCGGCCGCGCCGTCCCGGCCGGCCGCGCCGTCCTGGTCGTCCTCCGCGCCGTCCCCGCCGTCCCAGCCGTGCTCGCGGGCATCTGGTGAGGGGTCGAGGTCGCGTACGGCTGCCGACGGGTGGGTCCGCAGCACCTCCTGCCAGCCGGGGTCCGGGCCCTGCCGGTCGGACGCGTCCCACCCGTCGTCCCCGTCGTCCGCGTCGTGGCCGTCGTAGCGGTCCTGCCGGTCGTGGCGTGGGGCGGCCGGCGCCAGGGTCGCCGTGCCGGCCACGGTGGCGCCCCGGCGCGGGATCACGCCCGTGGCGCCGTCGTGCGGTGCGGCGGCAGGGCTTTCGCCGACCGGGTCGGGACGGGCGTCGAGGACCTCCGGCAGCAGGGCCGCCCAGGACCGGCGGACCTCGGCGAGCATCTCGGCGGCGCCCGGCGTCCGGCGGGCGGGGTCGCGGCGGCAGGCGTGCGCCACCACCTGGTCGACGGCCGGCGGCAGGAGGGGCGCCCAGCGCGAGGGCGGCGGGACGTCGGTGGTGACGTGGGCCCACACCACCTGGAACGGCACCTCGCCGGTGTGCGGCTGCCGGCCGGTGAGGAGCTCGAACAGGACGACCCCGGCGGAGTAGACGTCGGAGCGGGCGTCCACCCGGCCGTCCTGGGCGGTCTCCGGGGCCAGGTAGGCGGGCGTGCCCAGGAGCGAGCCGGTGGCGGTACGGTCGGTGGTCGTGGCCCGGGCGAGCCCGAAGTCGGTGACGGCGTAGGAGCCGTCACGGGTGACGAGGACGTTCTCCGGCTTGACGTCGCGGTGGACCAGGCCCGACCGGTGGGCCTCGGCGAGGGCGAGCAGCAGCGGCTCGACGACGTCGAACGCCTCGGCCGGGGTGAGCGCGCCGCGCTCGCGGAGCACGTCTCGCAGGGTGCGCCCGGGCAGCAGCTCCATGGCCAGCCAGACCACGTCGCCGTCCTCGCCCTGGTCGTGGACGGCAACCACGGCACGGTGGGACAGCGACGCGGCGGCGCGGGCCTCGGCCCGGAACCGGGCGACCAGGTCGGGTGACCCCGCCAGGTGCGGGTGCATGACCTTGAGCGCGACGTCGCGGCCCAGGCGGGTGTCCTCGGCGCGGTAGACGGTCGCCATCCCGCCGCCGGCCACCCGCGCCCGGACGCGGTAGCGCCGCGCCACGAGGCGTCCCACGAGGGGGTCGCGGGCGGGTGCGTCCACGGCCGGAGTCTAAGGAGGCCCTGCTGGGGAGCCGGTCAGGCGCGGCGGGCGCGTACCCTCTCGCCGTGGCCCGCTCCCGTGAACGACGCCCCCGGACCCTGACCGCCCCCGGCCTGCAACCGGCACCCGAGGAGACCGTCGACCCCGATGAGCTCGCGGCCCTCGAGGCGCTCGTCGGCGACTGGCTCGACCTGCCCACGGTGGCCGAGGTCCTCGGCCGCGACTTCCTGAAGGTGCGCCAGCTCGTCGCCGAGGGCGAGCTCGCGGCGGTCCGCGTGGGCGGGGTGCTCAAGGTGCCGGCGCTGTTCGTCGTCGCCGGTGCCGACGGGGCCCCGGGCACCACGCTGCCGGACCTCCGGGGCACCCTCACCCTGCTGTCCGACGCGCGCTACACGACCGCCGAGGCCGTCCGGTGGCTCTTCACGCCGGACAGCACCCTCGTCGAGGGCCGCCCGGTCGACACCCTGCGCGCCGGCCGCAAGACCGAGATCAGGCGTCGCGCGCAGGCGCTGGGGTTCTGAGCCCGTCCCTGCCGACGTCCGGCGGCGGGGTCTCCCGCGCCGCCCGGGCCCGCGCCCGGTAGGCCCGGGCCAGGCCCGGCACCGCGACCTGCAGGCGGCGGGGCAGCGGTACGCCGACGCGCTGGCGCAGCACCTGGTAGTCCGCCCGCTCGACCGCGCCGAGGATGCCGCCGTACAGCTCGAACGCCGTCCGCATGCAGTCGCGCGAGGTCGGGTCGAGCATGTCGATGCCCGCCTCGGCGTAGGCGTACAGCGCCCTGGTCCGCTCGATCTCGAACTGCAGCAGGCGCCGCACCGGGAGGGTCACCTCGCCGGCGGCCAGGTCGGCCGTGGTCACCCCGAACAGCTCGAGGTCCTCCTGCGGCAGGTACACCCGGCCGCGCTTGAGGTCCTCGCCGACGTCCCGGATGAAGTTGCTCAGCTGGAAGGCCTCGCCCAGCGCCCGGGCGCGGGGGGCGGCCTCGGGGGTGAGCGGCTCCAGGACCGGCAGCATCTGCAGCCCGATGACCGCGGCCGAGCCGTACATGTAGTGCTCGAGGTCGGCGTAGGTGCGGTAGCCGGTCTCGGTGATGTCCATCCGCATGGACTCCAGGAACGCCTCGACGTGCGCACGGGGGATGCCCCAGCGGCGCATGGTGTCCTCCATGGCCGCGCCCACGGCGTCGCCCGCCGGGTCGACGCCCGGGGGCTGCAGCGGGTCGGTCTGGAGCCGGTCGAGGAACGCGTCGCCCCAGCGGACCAGGGCCAGCGGGTCCGGGTCGGTGAGGGAGTCGACGAACTCGTCGGCGTAGCGGGCGAAGCCGTACAGCGCCCAGACGTAGGGCCGCTTGGCCCGCGGCAGCAGGAGCGTCGCCAGGTAGTACGTCTTGCCGTGGCCGGCGTGCAGCTGGCGGCACGTCTCGTACGCCACCCGCAGGGCGGGGTCGGTGATGCCGGCCGCGTCGAGGTCCTTGGTGCTCACGGGGCGATCCTGCCGCAGGAAACCCTCTCGTCCGACCCGGCCCCGCCGGTCTAGCGTCGCCGTCCGTGGACACGGGGACCCGCGTGGAGGACAGGCACGGCCTGAGGCTGCTGCGCCTGGACGGCCGCACGACGGTGGTGGCGACCTCGGACGACGTGTCCGACCTCGTGGGCGGTGCGTGGGCGGCCGGCGCCGACGTGGTGGTCGTCCCCGTGGAGGGGGTGGCGCCGGCGTTCTTCGACCTGCGCTCGGGCCTGGCCGGCGACGTGCTGCAGAAGGTGACGAACTACCACGTGGTCCTCGCCGTCCTGGGAGACGTCTCGGCCCTCACCGCGGCGAGCACGTCGCTGCGGGACCTGGTGCGGGAGACCGACCGCGGGGTGCACGCCTGGTTCGTGCCGGACGACGCCGCGCTGGACGAGCGGCTGCAGCGCCTGGCGGCCTCACGCGCCGCGCGGGGCTGACGGGCAGACCGGGCTCCCGGGGGCTCAGGTCCAGGGGCGGTGGGAGCGGGCTCCCCAGTAGGCGGCCGGCTGCTCGGCCAGGGTGGCGAGCTCGTCGAGGACCTCGGCCGGGACCGCGAGGACGGTCGCGGAGGCGTTGCTGCGGACCTGGTCGGGCGTGACCGCACCGGACAGGACCACACCGGCCCACGGCTGCCCCAGGGCGGCGGCGACGGCCAGGGCGTCGGTGCCCACCCCGAGGGAGGCCGCGAGGTCGGCCGCGCGCCGGGCGCCGGGGGAGCCGTCG
>NZ_JBBEOI010000152.1 GCF_037860755.1 Aquipuribacter hungaricus
CGGCGGTCGCCCCGAGCGCTCCGGCGGCCCCGGCCGGTCGGGTCCTCCCCGCGCCGGCGCGCGCGACACCGCGCCCGGCCCCCACGGCCGGGACGAGCGCAACGAGCGGACCGTCGTCCCCTTCGGCCCCCCGATCCCGGACTGGGCCACCGAGGGAGCCTTGGACAAGCACGTGCTCCGGGAGTTCGAGGCCCTGGGTGAGCGCCGCTCCTCCGAGGTCGCGCGCCGGCTCGTCGCTGCCTACGTCGCCGCGGACGAGGGCGACTACGCCACCGCCCTGTCCCACGTCGGCGTCGTGCGCGTCGTCGGTGCCCGGCTGGCTGCGGCCCGCGAGGCGGCGGGGATCATCGCCTACCGCTGCGGGGAGTACGAGCTCGCGTCCAAGGACCTCAAGGCCGCGCGCCGCATCTCCGGCAACGACGACATCCTCCCCGTGCTGGCCGACTGCGAGCGGGGTCTGGGCCGTCCCGAGCGTGCTCTCGAGCTCGCTGCCTCCCCGGAGGCCTCGCGCCTCGACCTCGAGGGACGGGTCGAGATGCTGCTGGTCGCCGCGGGCGCCCGGCAGGACCTCGGTCAGGCCGACGCCGCCGTCCTCACCCTCCAGGTGCCGGAGCTGACCGCAGCCCACCGGCAGGAGTGGCACTACCGGCTCGTCTCGGGCTACGCCGAGGCCCTCGCCCTGGCAGGGCGCGAGGAGGACGCGGAGACGTGGCGGGCCACGGCCGCGCGCCACCCGGCCGCCCCCGACCCCGAGGACGACCTGCCCGACGCCGTGGCCTACGACCGCGAGGGCATGGCCCAGGACGACCCGGACGCCTACGACGCCGGCGACGGGGTCGGCGAGTTCGTCGACCTGGGTCCTGACGACGCCGACGGGGGCCACGACGGCCGCGAGGAGCGCCGTGACCGGGACGACCGGCAGGGTCCCCGCAGCTGACCCACGACGGGCGGGGCCCAGGCCCCGCCCGTCAGGACCGCGGCGTCCAGGCCGGCAGCGGCCTGACCAGCGACCCCGGCGGCAGCTTGGGCTCGAAGGCCGTGGCCTTGTAGGGCAGCAGCGCCCCCCGCCGCGCCAGCGCCAGGACCTCGTCCAGGTCGGGCGGGGGCAGCAGGCACGTGAGGGCGCCGTGCTCGGCCGCCGCCGTGGCCACCCGGGTGTCCGGCTCCCGCCGGGTGCGCGAGCGGGCCGTGTCGTCCAGGACGTGCTCGACCAGGGTCGTGACGTCCGTGCGCGGGCGCTCGGGCCACGTCACGGTCCACCGGCGGGCGCCGTGCACGAGCACCACGGAGGCGTCACCGGCCTCGGCGTCGTCGTGCTCGACGACGAGCGCGCCCGCGCCGCTGCACCGGTCGAGCACCGAGGCCACCATCGCCTCGTCCACCCGGTCGCGGCCCTGCTCGTCGAGCAGCACCCGGTGGATCGGCCCCAGCACGAGCGGGGTGTCGTCGGCGTCGACGACCAGCGCCGTCACCTGGGAGGCCACCCCCTCCGCGCGCAGCTGCGCGGCCGCCGCCAGCCGGTGGTGCCCGTCCGCGACGAGGTAGTCCTCCCCGGTCAGCAGCCCGAGCACCTCCTGCCCGGCGTCGTCGGGCAGCTGCAGCACCCGGACGTGCCGCTGCCGGTCGGTGACCTCGTACACCGGGGTGGCCGTGGCGTCGACGGCCCGGCGCACGGCGCCGCCCCCGCGGTGGGTGAGCAGCAGCGGGTCCCGGTCCAGGTGGGCGGTGCGGAGGGCGCGGACCCGGCGCCGCACCGCGCGCGCGTCGGTCTGCTCGTGCGGCACGAGCCCGCCGCCGGCCGGCGGGTCGAGGACCTCCCACGCGGCGACCACGCCGCGGACCCGGGCCACGGGGGAGTCCAGCTCGACGGCGTAGACGGCGGGCGGGGCCAGGAGGTCGCGCCCGGACGGCACCCAGCCGAGCTCCGTGAGACGGCTGTCCTGCCGGGCCGTCTCGGGGTCAGGATGGAGGAGCCGGACCGGCGAGACCCCCGCCGTCCCGGTGATCATGCGGGGCATCGTACGGTCCGGGGGACCTCGGCCCGACGGGCGGCGACCGGTGACGGCAGGGGCAGCACGGAGGAGGACGGACGTGGTGAGGACGTGGCGACGATGACGGACGAGCAGGCCAGGGGGCAGGGCGACGGGGTCCGGCGTCCCGCGGGCGAGGTGTACGACTGGCTGGCCCGGGGGCGGGACCTGCTGGCCTCCGGCGACACCGGCGCGGCCGCGACGCTGCTGCGCCACGCCCACGAGGAGGAGCCGGGCTCGCGCGAGCTCACCGAGACCCTCGCCCGCGCCGAGTTCGAGAACGGCCGCTTCGCCGTGGCCTGCGACCTGTTCGCCAGCCTCGTCGACCTCGCCCCCGACTCCGACTACGCCCGCTTCGGGCTCGGCGCGAGCCTGGTCCGGCTGGGCCGCTACAAGGAGGCGCTGCCCCACCTGACCATGGCCACGGTCATGCGTCCCGGGCGCGCGGAGTACGAGCAGCTGCTCCAGCGGGCCCGGCTGGTCACCGGGAAGGGCGACCGTGCCGACGGCTGAGCACGACGCGGTCCTCCTCGACCTGGACGGCGTCGTCTACGCCGGCGACAGGGCCGTGCCCCGCGCCCCCGAGGCCATGGCCCGGCTCCGGCAGGAGGGCACCCCCGTGCGCTTCGTCACCAACAACGCCTCGCGCACGCCGCAGCAGGTCGCGGACAAGCTCGTGTCCGTCGGGGTGGAGGCCGCCGCCGAGGAGGTGCTGGGGTCCCCCCGCGCCGCGGCCGAGCTCCTCGTCGACCGGGTGGGCGTGCCCGCCGGCGGCACCGTCGCGGTGGTCGGCGGCACGGGGCTGCTGCGTGCGGTGGAGGAGGCCGGCCTGCGGGCGGTGCCGGTCCTGGAGGTGCAGGAGCGCCCGGACGCCGTGGTCCAGGGCTTCTCGCCGGACCTCGGCTGGCGCCACCTCGCGGCGGCGACCCGGTGGGTGCGCGCCGGGGTGACCTGGGTGGCCTCCAACCTGGACCTGACCATCCCGACCGCCGACGGCGTCGCCCCGGGCAACGGGCTGCTCGTCCACGCCGTCGCCGAGGCCTCGGGACGCCGGCCCGACTTCGTGGCGGGCAAGCCCGAGCCCTTCCTCTTCCTGTCCGCGGCCCGGTCGGCGGGGGCGTCGGCCCCGCTCGTCGTCGGCGACCGGCTCGACACCGACATCGCGGGCGGTCGCGCGGCGGGGTTCACCACGGCGCTCGTGCTCACCGGGGTCCACGGGCTCGACGACGCGCTGGCGGCGGAGCCGGCCCTGCGCCCCGACCGGGTCCTGCTCACCCTGGACGACCTGTGGGACTCCCCGACCCGGGAGCGGGCCGACGAGGCCACCGCCGCCCTGCACGAGGCCTGGGACGCGCTGGACGCGCTCACCACCTCCCCGGGGGACGCCTCGGTGGCGGACGACCGGGCGGCCCTGCTGCAGGAGTGGTCGGCGCGGTTGTCCCCAGGCGCGGCCTAGCCGTCCCCAGGGTCGTGCCGACCGGGTCGGTGTCCCGGGTGGCCGGTACCGTCGTGGCCATGCAGCCGGACGCGAGCCAGGGGAGGGACGCGGTGGAGGACCTCGAGGACCTCACCGCGGCGGTGGCCCGGCTCGAGGCGACGGCGGAGGCGCTGGACGCACGCCTCGGTGCGGCCTCTCCCGGGGTCGGGCGGGCGTGAGGCGCCGTCTCGACGCCGAGCTGGTCCGGCGTGGCCTGGCGCGCAGCCGCGACCACGCGGCCGAGCTGGTGGGTGCCGGCCGGGTCAGCGTGGGCGGCCGCCGGGCCGACAAGCCCGCCACCCAGGTCGACGCCGCCGCAGCGGTCCTCGTGACCGACCCCGAGCCCTCGGACTCCTGGGTCGGGCGCGGCGCCGGCAAGCTGGACGGCGCCCTGGACGCGCTCGCGGCACGGGGTCTCGCGCCCGAGGTCCAAGGACGGGTGTGCCTGGACGCCGGGGCGAGCACGGGCGGGTTCACGCAGATGCTGCTGGCCCGCGGGGCCGCCGCCGTCCACGCGGTCGACGTGGGCTACGGCCAGCTCGCGTGGCCGCTGCGCACCGACCCCCGGGTCCTCGTCCGCGAGCGCACCAACGTGCGAGACCTGGTCGCCGGGTCGCTCGACCCCGCGCCCTCGCTCGTCGTCGCCGACCTGTCCTTCATCTCCCTCGGCCTCGTCCTGCCCGCGCTCGTCGCCGCGTCCGACCCGGGCGCGGAGCTGCTGGTCATGGTCAAGCCGCAGTTCGAGGTGGGCCGCGACCGGGTCGGCACGGGCGGGGTCGTCCGCGACCCCGGCCTGCGCGCCGACGCCGTGGTGTCGGTCGTCGACGTCGCGCACGGCCTCGGCCGCCGGCTGGTCGCCGCCACCGCGAGCCCGCTGCCCGGCCCGTCGGGCAACGTCGAGTACTTCGTCCTGCTCGCCCCGGGCGAGCCGGGCAGCAGCGAGCAGGTCCGCAGCGAGGTCGCCCGCGCCGTCGCCGAGGGGCCCGAGGGCGCACCCGCGCACACCGCCGGCGCCGGCCCGGGGGCGACGTCATGACCGTCCGGCCCGCCGACGTGCCGCGCAGCGTGCTCGTCATCGCCCACACCGGCCGCGAGCAGGCGCTGCAGGCGACGGTCTCCGTGGTGTGCGCGCTCGCCGCGGCGGGGGTCGACGTCGTCGTCGGCGAGGACCAGGCCCACGTGCTGTCCGCCGCGATGCGCTCCGCCGACGTCAGCGGGACGTTCCGGGCCGTACCGGTGGACGAGGTGGGGGCGCCCTCGGCGGAGGTGCTGAACACCGTCGACCTCGTGCTCGTCCTCGGTGGCGACGGCACGATCCTCCGCGCGGCCGAGATCGTCCGCGGCACCCCGGCGCCCCTGCTCGGGGTCAACCTCGGGCACGTCGGCTTCCTCGCCGAGAGCGAGCTGGACGGCCTGTCGGACACCGTCGACCGGTTGCTGGCCGCCGACTACGAGATCGACGAGCGGATGACCGTCGACGTCTCCGTCCTGGATGCCGGCCGCGAGGTGGCCCGCACCTGGGCGCTCAACGAGATCGCCGTGGAGAAGGCCAGCCGCCAGCGGATGCTCGAGATCGTCCTGGAGGTCGACGGCCGCCCGCTCACCCGGTTCGGCTGCGACGGCCTGGTCGTGGCCACCCCCACCGGGTCGACCGCGTACGCGTTCTCGGCCGGCGGGCCGGTCGTCTGGCCCGAGGTCGAGGCCATGCTCGTCGTCCCGCTCAGCGCCCACGCCCTGTTCGCCCGGCCCCTGCTGGTGGGCACCAGCAGCACGGTGGCCGTGGAGACCGTGCCGGGTCTCGGCGGGCCGGGCGTCCTGTGGGCGGACGGCCGGCGCTCGGTCGAGCTGCCCGAGCGGGCCCGCGTCGAGGTGCGCCGCGGCGAGGTGCCCGTGCGCCTGGCCCGGCTGGCAGCGACCGGGTTCACCGAGCGGCTCGTGCAACGGTTCCAGCTGCCCGTCAACGGCTGGCGCGGCCCGGGGGCCGGCGCGTGATCGAGGAGCTCCGCATCCGCGACCTCGGCGTCATCGCCGACGCGACGCTGCCCCTGCACCCGGGGCTCAACGTCCTCACCGGCGAGACCGGCGCGGGCAAGACCATGGTCGTCACGGCCCTAGGCCTGCTGCTCGGCACGCGCGCCGACCCCGGCGTCGTCCGAGCCGGCGCCACCGCCGCCGTCGTGGACGGGCTGCTGCGGGTCCGCCCCGGTGCGGAGTCCGGCCGGCTGGCCACCGAGGCGGGCGGCGAGCTCGACGAGGACGGGCTGCTGCTGTCGCGCTCGGTCCCCGCGGACGGCCGTGCCCGCGCCTGGGTGGGCGGGCGTCCCGTGCCGGTGTCGGTCCTCGGGGCCGTCACCGAGCAGGAGGTCACGGTCCACGGGCAGTCCGACCAGCTGCGGCTGCGCTCGACGACGCACCAGCGCGAGCTGCTCGACGCCTTCGCCGGGCCCGAGCACCTGGTCCTGCTCGACGGCTACCGCGTGGCGTGGGCCACGCGGCGTCGGCTGCGCGAGGAGCTGCAGGTGCTCGAGGCGCAGAGCCGGGAGCGGGCCCAGGAGGCGCAGATGCTGCGCCTGGCGCTGGGCGAGTACGACCGCGTCGCCCCCCGGGACGGGGAGGACGACGAGCTGCGGGAGGAGTGGGAGCGGCTGGCCCACGCCGACGAGCTCCAGCGCGCGGCCGTCGAGGCCCTGGAGGCGGTGGCCGGGGACGACGAGGGCACCACACCGGGCGCCCAGGGGCTGTTGGCCGCCGCTCGCGCCGCGCTGGCCGCGGTCCGCGAGCACGACCCGGCCGCGGCCGAGCTCGCCGACCGCGTGGCCGAGCTGTCGTACCTGACGACCGACCTGGGCACGGACCTGGCCGGGTACGCCTCGGGCGTCGACGCCGACCCCTCGCGGCTCGCCGATGTCGACGCCCGCCGGGCGGACCTGGCCCCGCTGCTGCGGTCGCACGGCGACCTGGCCTCCGCCGAGACCTGGGCGACCCGCTCCCGCAGCCGCCTCGACGAGCTCGAGGACGACGGCCTGCCGCAGCGGCTGCGCGAGCAGGTCCGGGCCGCCGACTCGGCGCTGGAGGACCTGGCCGACCGGGTGCACGCCTCGCGCGCGGCGGCAGCCGACCGGCTCGGCGGGCAGGTCACCACCGAGCTCGCGCAGCTCGCGCTCGGGCGCGCCCGGCTCACCGTCGACGTCAGCCGCACCGAAGCCGGCCCGGACGGCGCCGACGACGTGACGTTCCTGCTCGCCGCCCACTCCGGCGCCGAGCCCCGCCCGCTGGCGCGCTCGGCCTCCGGGGGCGAGCTGTCGCGCGTGATGCTCGCCGTCGAGGTCGTCACCACGGCCGAGCAGCCCGTGGGCACGTACGTCTTCGACGAGGTGGACTCCGGTGTCGGCGGCGAGGCGGCCGTCGAGATCGGCCGGCGCCTGGGCCGGCTCGCGGACGGCGGCCAGGTGGTCGTCGTCACCCACCTGCCGCAGGTCGCCGCGTTCGCCGACTCCCACCTCGTCGTCCGCAAGGCCGACGACGGCACCGGCACGGTGTCCGACGTGCGCGCCGTCGTGGGCGAGGACCGGGTTGTCGAGGTGGCGCGCATGCTGGCCGGGCTCGGCTCGTCCGGGACGGCCGCCGCCCACGCGCGGGAGCTGCTCGGCACCGCCGCCCAGATGCGCGCCGACGGTCGCGAGGCCGGCGGGGGTGGCGTCGCCGCGGTGCGTGGTGCCTCCGGCGGTGCGGCAGACGGGACCGTCGGGACCGGCGGGACGGCCGGTGGGAGCCCCTCGCGCGGCACCCGACGGCGCGGTGGGCCCTCGGCACGGCAGCCGGAGGTCCGCGCCCCGGCGTGACACGCTCGGGACGTGCTGGGCATCGGACGACGACGCAAGAGCACCGGGGACGCTGCCGGGGTGGTGGGCAGGGCGCGGGTCGCCGAGCCCGGCCACCTGCCGACCGGTCGCTGGCGGGCCGGCGACGTCGCGGTCCTCGACCTGCCGCACCTGGACACCGCCACCGCGACGAGCCTGCTCGAGCGTCGGCCGGCGGCCGTCCTGCTGGCCGGGCCGGCCACCTCGCCGCGCTACCCCCACCGGGGCCCGGAGCTGCTCCTCGCCGAGGGCGTCGTGGTCGTCGACGACCTGGGCGACCACCTGCGCGAGGTCGTCCGCGACGGCACCACGGTCCGCGTCGACGGCGGGCGGGTGCTCGTCGGGGCCGGGCGCGACCGCTGGGTCGACACCCCCCAGCCGCTGCACGGCCGCGAGCAGGACCTCGACTCCGTCGCCATGGCGGTCGAGCACGCGAGCCGGTCGATGGCCGCACAGCTCGAGGCGTTCGCGGAGACGACGGGCGCGGTGCTGCAGGTCGAGCGGGACCTGCTGCTCGAGGGCGCCGGCGTCCCCCAGGTGCCGGTGCGCATGGCCGGCCGCCCGGTCGTGGTGTGCGTCGACGGGTACGGCCACGAGGACGACCTCCGGCGGCTGCGCTCCTTCGTCGCCGACCGCAGGCCCGTGCTCGTGGGCGTCGACCGCGGTGCCGACGCGCTCGTGCGGGCCGGCCTGAAGCCGGACCTCGTCGTCACCGACGGCGACGGGCGTGACGTGGCGGGCGTCGAGGCGCTGTCGTCCGGGGCGCACGTCGTCGTCCACGCCCGCCCGGGCGATGCGCGGCGAGCCGGGGACGCGGAGGACGACGCGAGCCCGCATGACGGCACCAGCGCACTCGACGGCACCGGTGCGCACGACGACACGGCCGCGCACGACGGCACCGGCACGCACGAGGACGACGTGGACGACGCCACCGGCGCCACCGTCGTCATGACCCGCCCGGCGGCCCGGGCCGCGGGCGGGCCGGGGACGACCCGGTTCGAGTCGCACCTGACGACCGAGGACACCGCGATCCTGCTCGCCCACGCCGCCGGGGCCAGCTGCATCGTCACGGTGGGCTCGCACGCCACGCTCGAGGAGTTCCTCGACCGGGGCCGGGCCGGGGCCGCCAGCACCTTCCTCACCCGGCTGCGCGCCGGCGGCACCGTCGTCGACGCGGCCACCGTCGCCCGGCTCCACCAGCCCCGACGCTCCTGGGCGCTCGTGCTGCTGCTCGTCCTCGCAGCGCTGGTCACCGCCGTGTCGGCCACCGCGGCCACGCCGTGGGGCCAGGAGCAGCTGGACGTCCTGCGCGAGCGGGTCCCCTCCGTCACCTCCCAGCAGTGGTGGCCCGGGGGCTGACCCGCCCGGACACCGCCCGCACCCGCCCACCTCCTCTCGCGCCGCCCACCCCCTCTCGCGCCCGCAGGGGCGGGTGGTTACGGTCGTCCTCCACGACGCCGGCCGGCGCGGGCCTCCCCACCCGCTGCAGCGACCGGCCGCGTACGGAGGTCCCTGACGTGCCGAGCCCCGCCCTGCCCCAGAGCGTCGTCGTGGTGGTCACCTCGCCCACCAAGACGGTCCGGGCGCACGTGCGCGGCCTGGTCCAGCGGCTGGTCGCCGGCGGCGTCGACGTCCGCGTCGCGGGCGCCCGCACGGTCCTCGCGACCTTCGCCGACCTCGTCGACCTCGACCGGGCCGGGGTCGAGCTGCCGCTGGGCGAGGAGCTCCGGCCCGCGCACGACCTGGCGGCCGCCTCGGCCCTGCGGCAGGCGCTGCACGAGCGGCC
>NZ_JBBEOI010000153.1 GCF_037860755.1 Aquipuribacter hungaricus
TGACCAGCACCCCGGTCGCGGCCAGCGGGACCGCCCACCGCGCGGTGGCCGGCGGGCCGGAGGCGACGGCCAGGGTGGCCGCGATCCCGCTCGCCGCCGCCACCCCTGCCGTCCAGCGCCAGGCGGCGGGCGCGCCGGAACGCACGAGCCGGTACACCGCGACCATCACCGCGAGCCCGCTGGCGCTCTGCTGGCCGCCCGACAGCGCCAGGACGCCCGCATCGAGGACGGCCACGGCCACCAGGGCCGCGGGCAGGCGGGCGGTCCAGACGGCGAGCACCACGGCCTGGAGCAGGACGAGGAGCACGACCAGCCAGCCGACGCGGTCGGGCAGGAGCTGCTCGCCCTCCGCCCAGGCCGGGTCGGTCGCGCGCACCCACCGGTCGAGGACCAGGAGCCCGACCCCCACCAGCGCGACGCCGGCCGGGGCCAGGCCGCGCCGCAGCCGACCGGCGCGGCGGGGGCGCGGCTCCGGGGTCACGGCGCCCATCCTCCCCTCCACGGAGCCCCCTCTGGTCCGCCCGGTCCCGCTCAGCCCTGCTCGCAGAAGGCGGCGTCCACGGTGTCGACGACCTCCTGGTACAGCGGCAGCAGGGCCTCCTCGTCGGTGGGGTCGACGAACGCCCACGGCAGCGCCGTGACGGCGACCGACCAGGCCCGGCCGTCCTCGGAGACGGCGCCCCGGGTCTGGTAGCCGTGGATGTCCCCGCCGTGGCCCCACACCTCGCCGCCGCAGCTCAACGGGTAGCTGATCAGCCCGAGGCCGTAACCGGACCCGGGCGAGAACGGGTCGTCCTGCGGCACGGTGGTCATCATCTGCTCGAGCGTCTCCGGCTCCAGCAGCTCCCCGTCGACCAGGGCGAGCATGAACTCGCTGAGCTCGCCGGGCGTGGACACCATCGCCCCGGCCGCCCAGCCCCACGACGGGTCGAGCTCGGTGATGTCGAGCAGCCCGCCGTCGGGGTCGGAGTGGTAGCCCCGCGGGTGCTCACCGCGCAGCTCCCGCTCCCCCGGCTGCGGGAAGTACGTCCGCTCCAGCCCGAGCGGCTCGACGATGCGCTCGGTGACCTGCTCGGCGAGCGTCCGCTGCGTGACGCGCTCGACGAGCAGGCCCAGCAGCAGGTAGTTGGTGTTGCTGTAGCCCCACCGCTCGCCGGGGGCGAACTGCACGGGCTGCTGCAGGGCCAGGTCGAGCAGGTCGCGCGGCGAGCGGTAGGAGTCGCGCAGCGCGACGACGTCCTCGGCGACGGCGGTCGTGTACTCGGGCAGGCCGCTCGTGTGCTGCAGCAGGTGCCGGACCGTGACGACCGAGGCGTCGACCCCCTCGGCGCGCACGAGCCCGGGCAGGTACTGCTCGACCGGCGCGTCCAGGTCGACGCGGCCCTCGTCGACGAGCTGGAGGACGACGGTGGCGGTGAAGGTCTTGGTGTTGCTGCCGATGCGGACCTCGCCGTCCTCGGGCACCGGGTCGCCCGTCTCGACGTCGCCGGTGCCGGCGGTGAGGGTGCGCTCCGCGCCGTCCGGGTCGGTGGCCGTGGCGAGCACGCCGGGGAAGCCGGACTCCACGAGGGCGTCGAGGCGGGCCTGCGCCGGGTCGTCGGTGCCGGCCGCGGCGCTCCCCCACCACAGGCCGCCCGCGGCGACGGTGGCGACGAGGACGCCGGTCGCGCCGAGCACGCCCGCCCGCCGGCCGCGGCCGGAGGTCCTGGTCGTGCCGCCGGCGGGGACGCTGCCGGAGGTCCTGGTGCTGCCGGTGGTGCTGCCGGCGGTGCTGCCGGTGGTGCTGCCGCTGTGGTCGTGGTCCTGGCTCACGGGGTGCTCCTCGGGTGCTTGGCGGGGCGGCCGGGCGGCCGCCGCTGACGACCACCACGCTCGTCCCCGGGCCGCCCGCGCACCCCGGCCGGCGGGCCGGTCCCCGACCCCGCCGCAGGGCGGGGTCCCCCGTCCGGACGGGAGGCGTGGACCCGGCCCGGCCGGGGCGCCCCCGGTGTCTAGGTTGTCGTCGTGGAGGACCGGTCGCTGCCGCACGCCGGCGGCAGGGGGACGCTGCTGGCCTCGCTGGGGCGCCTGGTCGCCCGGCACCGCTGGGTGGTGCTCGCCGTCTGGGCGCTCGTCACCGTCGTCGGTGGCGTCGTCGGCGGGTCGGTCTTCGACCGGACCGAGACCGTGGACTCCCTGCGCCCCGGCGCCGAGTCCTCGGTCGTCGCGGCCAGGCTGGCGGAGGTGGAGCCCGAGCCGGCCACGGTGGTGGCCCTGCTCGGCGGCACCGACTTCTTCGACCCGGTGCTCGTCGACAGCGCGACGGCCGTCGCGTACGCGCTGCGGGAGGTCACCGGCGTCGTCGAGATCACCGACGCCTACACCGCGGGCGGCCTGGCCGCCCCCGACGGGCAGCGGTCGCTCGTCGTCGTCGACATCGACCCGGCCCTGGACGACGACGCCGCGCTGGAGGTCGCCGACCGCGTCACCGCGCTGCTGCGCGGGGTCGGGGCGCCCGAGGTCCTCGTCGGCGGGGAGCTGCTGGCCGAGCGCGCCTTCGCCGACCAGGCCGTCTCCGACGCGGTGCGGGGCGAGAGCGTCGCGGTCGCGCTCGTCCTCGTCGTGCTCGTGCTCGTCCTGGGCGGGCTCCGCGCCGCGCTGCTGCCCGTCGTCACCGCCCTGGCGGTCATCTGCGGGGCGCTGCTCGTGCTCACGGCGACGACCGCGGTGCTCCCGGTGTCGGAGTTCGCGGTCAACATCGTCACCCTGCTCGGGCTCGGCCTCGCGGTCGACTACGGCCTGCTCGTCGTCTCCCGCTTCCGCGAGGAGCGGGACGCGGACCCGGGCGCCGACGTCGTCGAGCTCGTGGCCCGCACCACCGCCGCCGCCGGCCGGGCCGTCGTGCTGTCGGGGCTCGCGGTGGGCGTGGCGTTCGCCGGCCTGCTGGCCGTCGGCGAGCCGCTGCTGGCGGCCATGGCCCTCGGCGGCGTGGCGGTCGCCGCGCTGGTCACCCTGGCCGGCGTCACCCTCGTGCCCGCTCTCGTGGCGGTGGGGCACCGCTGGGTCCCGGCCCCGGGGTCGCGGACCTGGGTGTGGCGGCGCGGGCGCACGGTCCGGCGGGCGGGGCTGCTCGAGCGGCTGGCCGTCGCCTCGCAGCGGCGACCCCTCCTGGCCACCGTCGCGGGCGTGGCGGTCCTCGGGCTGGCGTGCGTGCCGCTGCTCTCCCTCGACCTCGGCACCTCCGACGCCCGCTCGCTGCCGCCGGAGGCCGAGGCCCGCCAGGTGGCCGAGGTGCTCGAGCAGGACTTCCGGCTCGCGGCGGTGCAGCCGCTCGAGGTGCTCGTGGGGACGACCGACCCCGCCGCGGTCGAGGCCGTGCGCACCCAGGTCTGGGAGCTCGGCGGGATCGAGGAGGTCCGCCCCGCCGACGCCCCGCCGGAGGGCACCACGGTGCTGCAGGTCGTCCCCGCCGGGACGAGCGCCGACGCCGCGGCGCAGCGCCTGGTCCGCCAGGTGCGCGCGCTGCCGACCGACGTCCCGGTGCAGGTCGGCGGGGCGGCCGCGGAGCTCGTGGACACCAGGGACGGCATCCTCGACCGGCTCCCGCTGGCCGCCGCGGTGGTCGTCGTGCCCACCCTGCTGCTGCTCGGGGCGCTCACCCGCTCGGTCGTGGTGCCGGTCAAGGCCGTGCTGCTCGACCTGCTGACGCTGGGCGCCACGCTCGGGGTGGTCGTCCTGGTGTTCCAGGACGGCGTCGGTGCGGGGCTGCTGGGCTTCGAGCCGCTCGGCACCGTCGACGTGACGACGCCGCTGCTGCTGTTCGTCCTCGTCTTCGCCCTGTCGATGGACTACGAGGTGTTCCTGCTCGCCCGCATCTCCGAGGCGTGGCAGGCCGACCCCGGCCGGGCCAGCGCGGCGGGCGCCCGCGCTGCCAACGCCCGCGCGGTGCTCGCCGGGATCACGGCGTCGGGCCCGGTCGTCACCGCCGCGGCCGTCTGCATCGGCCTGGTGTTCCTGGGCTTCGCGCTCGGGGAGCTCGTCGCCGTCAAGGAGGTCGGCGTCGGGATGGCGCTGGCGGTCCTGCTCGACGTCACGCTCGTGCGCGGGGTGCTGCTGCCGGCGACCATGACGCTGCTCGGCCGCTGGAACTGGTGGCCGGGGGCGCGCGCCTGACGGGCCCGCCCCCGGCCGCCCGCGGTCGGGGCGCCGGTCAGCGCACCCCGAGCAGGTGCTCCAGCGACAGCCGCTGCAGCCGGGCGAAGCCGTACCCCTGCTCCCGGGCGCGGTCGATGTCGAAGTCCTCGAACGCCGACCGGTCCTGCAGCAGGGTGTCGTAGGTCTCCCCGTCGCCCAGCGTCGGCCGGGCGAGCTCCTCGACGCGGGCCTCGGCCAGCGCGGCTTGCACCTCGGGGTCGGCCCGGAACGCCTTGGCCTTCTCGCGCAGGCTCAGGTAGATCTCCATGTTGGCCAGCGCCGACTCCCACACCCCGGCCATGTCCTCGGTGCGCAGCGGCTTGTAGTCGAAGTGCCGGTCGCCGTCGTACGTCGGACCGCCGTCGACGCCGCCGTTCTCGAGCAGGTCCACCGTGGAGAACGCCTGGAGCAGGTCGCCGTAGCCGAAGACCAGGTCCTGGTCGTAGCGGGGGCCCTTCTGCCCGTTGAGGTCGATGTGGAAGAGCTTGCCCGCCCACAGCGCCTGCGCGATGCCGTGCGTGTAGTTGAGGCTGGCCATCTGCTCGTGCCCGGTCTCCGGGTTGATGCCGACCATGTCGGAGTGCTCGAGCTCGGCGATGAAGGCCAGCGCGTGCCCGATGGAGGGCAGCAGGATGTCGCCGCGGGGCTCGTTGGGCTTGGGCTCGATGGCGAACTTCATCCCGTAGCCCTTGTCGATCGAGTACTGGGCGAGCAGGTCGATGCCCTCGCGGTAGCGGTCCAGCGCCGAGCGGACGTCCTTGGCGAAGTCGACCTCGGAGCCCTCGCGCCCGCCCCAGAACACGTAGATCTGCGCACCGAGCTCGGCGGCCAGGTCCATGTTCTGCATGACCTTGCGCAGCGCGTAGCGGCGCACGGAGCGGTCGTTGCTGGTGAACCCGCCGTCCTTGAACACCGGGTCGCCGAACAGGTTGGTGGTCACCATCGGCACGACCATGCCGGTCTCGTCGAGCGCACCCTTGAACTCGGTGATGATCCGGTCGCGCTCGCTGCTGCTGCTGCCGGGCGGGACGAGGTCGTCGTCGTGGAACGTGATGCCGTAGGCGCCCATCTCGGACAGCTTGTGCACGGCCTCGACCCCGGCCAGCGCCGGCCGGGTGGCCTCGCCGAACAGGTCCCGGGCCTGCCAGCCCACGGTCCACAGGCCGAAGCTGAACTTGTCCTCGCGGGTGGGGATCGGGCTCATGAGGGTCCTCCTGGTGACGGCTGGGACGACCGGTCCGGTGCTGTCGTCCTGACGCGGGGTACCCCGTGGCGCCGCGACGAACCGCCGGGCCGGGCGTCGCGGGCCGCGCCCCGCACGCCGACGGGCCGGCACCGGGGGTGTCCCCGTACCGCCGTCGGGCACGACCTGCGCTCCGTCCGACAGGGCGTCAGCCGAGGGTGCGGTCGACCTCGTCCGGGGACAGCACGCGCTCGATGACCATGACCGCCGCACCGACGACGCCGGCATGCTCGCCGGTCCCGCTGGCCACGATCCGCAGGTGCTGCGTCGCCAGCGGGAGCGAGCGCCGGTAGACCACCTCGCGCACCCCGGCCAGCAGGTGCTCCCCCGTCGAGGCGAGCGAGCCGCCGACCACGACGACCGACGGGTTGAGCATGCTCACCACGTGGGCGAGCACCTCGCCGATCGCCCGGCCGGCCTCGCGGAGCTCGCGCACCACCGCCAGGTCGCCGTGCCGGGCGAGGTCGGCCACGTCGCGGCTCGTGCGCACCGGGAGCCCTCGCGCCGACAGCTCCCGCACCAGGGCCGCACCGCCGGCGACGGCCTCCAGGCAGCCGCTGTTGCCGCAGCGGCACAGCACGTCGGCCGCCCGCGGGACCTGCATGTGGCCGAGGTCGCCCGCCGCCCCCTGCGCGCCCCGGCGCAGCTCGCCGTCGGAGATGATCCCCGCGCCGATGCCGGTGCCGACCTTGACGAAGACGAGGTGGTCGACCCCCGGCCAGGCGATGAAGCGCTCGCCGAGCGCCATGACGTTGACGTCGTTGTCGACCGCGACCACCACGCCCAGGTCGCGCCGCAGCCGCTCGACGACGTCGTAGCCGTCCCAGCCGGGCATGATCGGCGGGTCGATCGGGCGGCCGGTGGCGTGCTCGACGGGTCCCGGCAGGCCGATCCCGACCCCCACGAGCCGGCGGCCGGGGGACTCCAGCGGCGCCAGCAGCTCACGCCCCCGGTCGACGACCCAGGACAGGACCCGGTCGGGACCGTCCCCGATCTCCAGGTCGTCCTGCCGCTCGACGAGGACGCGGCCGGCCAGGTCGGTGACGCCGAGCCGGGCGTACGTGGCGCCCAGGTCGGCGGCGAGCACGAGGCCCGACGAGGGGTCGAAGGCGAACTGCGTCGGCGGCCGGCCACCGGTGGACACCGCGTCCCCGGCCGGGCCGATGAGGCGGCAGGCGAGCAGCGCGTCGACCCGCTGGGCGACCGTCGACCGCGACAGGCCGGTCATGCCGGCGAGCTCCGAGCGGGTGCGGGGCACGCCGTCGCGCAGCAGCGCGAGCAGCTGACCGGCACCGCCGGGCCCGGGCCTGGGCTCGGGCACGGTGCTGGTCACCGCGCTGACGATATCAACGCAGGCGCACGTCGCCCTCCTCCCGACAGGGCGCCGGCGGCGAGAGCGCTCTCTCGGACCTGCCCCGTCTCGGTGCACTATGTAGTGCAGTATGGTGCACCCCGTGGACAGGACAGCGGACCTCGCCGCCGCGATCGGCGGGCGGGTGCGGCGCGAGCGGCAGGCGCGGCGGTGGACCCTCGACCAGATGGCCTCCGCCACCGGCGTGAGCAGGCGGATGCTCGTCTCCGTCGAGCAGGGCGCGGCCAACCCCAGCGTCGGCACCCTGCTGCGGGTGGCGGAGGCGCTCGGCGTCGGGCTGCCCGCCCTGGTCGAGCCGCCCGCGACCGGACCGGTGCAGGTGACCCGGCACGGCGGCGGCGCCACGCTGTGGACGAGCGAGGCCGGCGGACGGGCCGTGCTCGTGGCGAGCACCCGCGCGCCCGGCGTCGTCGAGCTGTGGGACTGGACGCTGGCGGCGGGCGACCGGTACGCCAGCCGGGGCCACGTCCCGGGCACCACCGAGCTCGTCCACGTGCTGTCCGGTGCCCTGACGGTGGAGGTCGACGGCGCGGCCCACGAGCTCGCCGCGGGGGACGCCGTCGCGTTCCCGGGCGACGTCGACCACGCCTACGCGGCCACCGGCACCGGCACCGGCACCCCAGGAGCCGCAGGGGCGCGGTTCAGCCTCGCGGTGCACGAGCCCGTGACCGGCGCACGCTCGACGGCCGGCGCACGCTCGGCGGCCGGCCGTGGCTGAGGAGCTGGAGCTGGTCCTGGACCGGGCGTCCGTCGACCCCGCCGTGCACGCCCTGCGCCCGGACTACCGCGCCGGTCTGCTGGCCGTCGACGGGCTGGTGCCCGCCCCGGGCGACGCCGCCGGGGAGGAGCTGCTGCTGCGCGCCGAGGCCTCCGCCCGGGAGGCGCTCGCGGCCGGCCCCGTCGAGGACGTGCCGCACGTCGCGGCCTGGCGCGAGGCGTACCGGGCCTTCGGCGCGAAGCCCCAGCGGACCCGGACCAGCGTGGAGGCGCTGCTGCGGCGGGCCGCCGACGCGGGGCTGCCGCGCGTGGACCGGCTGACCGACCTCTACAACGCGGTGTCGGTGCTGCACCGGGTGCCGCTCGGCGGGGAGGACCTGGCGCGCTACGCCGGCCCGCCCCGCCTGGTCCGCGCCACGGGCACCGAGCCGTTCGACACCACCGCGGGCGGCGAGGACGTGGTCGAGCACCCGGAGCCCGGCGAGGTGGTGTGGCGGGACGACGCCGGCGTGACCTGCCGGCGGTGGAACTGGCGGCAGGGGCGGCGGACGCGGCTGCAGCCGGGGACGACGTCGGCGCTCTTCGTCGTGGACGCCCTCGCCCCCGTCACCGACGCCGCGCTCGACGCCGTCCTCGACGACCTGCTCGACCGGCTGCGCGGCCTCGGCCCGGACGTCCGGTGGGCGCGCCGCGTGCTCGGGGCGGGGACAGCCGCCGGGGCCGCGGGGTCCGGGGTGGGGTCGTGAGCCGGGCGGTCCCGCCGTGGGGCACGGCCGTGGTCGCCATGCTGTCGGTGCAGCTCGGCTCGGCCCTGTCCGTGGGGCTCGTCGGCACGGTCGGCCCTGCCGGCACCGCGTGGCTGCGGCTCAGCGTCGGCGCGCTGGTGTTCCTCGCCGTGGCCCGCCCGCCGCTGCGCCAGGTGCGCCGGGCGGACGTGCCCGTGCTGCTGGCCCTGGGAGTGACGACCGGCCTGGTCACCGTGACGTTCCTGGCGGCGCTCGAGCGCATCCCCCTGGGGACCGCGGTGGCGGTGGAGTTCCTCGGCCCGCTCACCGTGGCGGCCGTCCGCAGCCACAGCCGGCGCGCGCTGGTCTGGCCGGCCCTCGCTCTGCTGGGCGTGGTCCTGCTCACCGAGCCGTGGCACGGGCGCACCGACGTCGTCGGCATCGCGCTGGCCGCCGTCGCCGGCGTGGGCTGGGGGTCGTACATCGTCCTCACCCAGCGCGTCGGCGACCGGTTCAGCGGCATAGGCGGGCTGTCCATGACGATCCCCGTCGCGGCGCTCACCGCCGCCGTCGTCGGCGTCCCCCAGGCGTGGGGCCACGTCACACCCCAGGTCCTGCTGGTCGCGGCGGGGCTCGCGCTGCTGGTGCCCGTCGTCCCGTTCGCCCTGGAGCTGCTCGCGCTGCGGCGGATGACCTCCACGGCGTTCGGCACGCTCATGGCGGTCGAGCCGGCGATCGGCGTCCTGCTCGGCCTCCTGGTCCTGCGGCAGAGCCCGTCGGCGGTGCAGGTCCTCGGCGTCGCGCTGGTCGTGGCCGCGGGGGCCGCCGCGCAGCTCGACGGTGCGCGCCGACCGCCCGCGGCGACCCCCGTCCCCGCGCCCGTCGCCTGACGCGCC
>NZ_JBBEOI010000154.1 GCF_037860755.1 Aquipuribacter hungaricus
CGCCGCGGTGTACGCCCGTGCCGCCGGCCGGCCGGACGGGGCCAGCGGAGCGGGCGACCCGGGCGGGGCCGGCGCGGCTCCTCGCTAGGCTCCCGCCGTGCCCGACGCCCCCCGCGAGCTCCTCGACTCCGGCCCCCTCCGCTCCGCGTACCTGTCGGCGGTGACGGCGGCCCGGAAGGGCCTGGACGGCACGGCGCTGCTGCGGGGCTGGGACGACCGCACCGCCCGGCGGCCGCGCTCCCGGCTCGCGCACCTGCGCACCCTGCTCGCGGTGCACAACGCCGAGGACCTCGTCACCTTC
Organism: Aquipuribacter hungaricus; assembly: GCF_037860755.1. Classification (NCBI taxonomy): domain Bacteria; kingdom Bacillati; phylum Actinomycetota; class Actinomycetes; order Micrococcales; family Intrasporangiaceae; genus Aquipuribacter; species Aquipuribacter hungaricus. The sequence continues at coordinate 302 of NZ_JBBEOI010000154.1, forward strand.
GACCTGCCGTGGTGGACCTACCAGGCCATCGACCACGTGAGCGGGTTCCTCGCCGGGCGCGGGTACTCCGCGCGCGTCTTCGAGTACGGCTCCGGCGCCAGCACGCTGTGGCTGGCGCGGCGCTGCACGAGCCTGGACGCCGTCGAGCACCACGCCGAGTGGGCGGCCCGGGTCCGGGAGCTCGTCGACGCGACGCCCGGCCTGCGGTGCACCCCGACGCTGCACGTCCCCGAGGTGCCCGCCGTCGCCCCCGGCACCGCGCCCCGGGTCGGCTCCGGCGCGCCGAGCGGCCGCGGCCTGGACTTCGGCGCCTACGTCGACGTGGTCCACGACGTGGGCGGGGTCTTCGACCTGGTGACGGTGGACGGTCGCGCCCGCGAGGCGTCGCTGCTCGCCTCCCTGGACCACGTCGCCCCGGACGGTCTGCTGCTGCTCGACGACGCCCAGCGGCCCCGCTACCGCGAGGTGGTGCGCGAAGCCGAGCGGCGGGGCTGGTACGCCCTGCGCACCCGCGGCGCGACCCCGTGCCAGCCCGTGCCGCGGGAGACCGTGCTGCTGTCGCGCCACCCGTTCCGCGCCTCCCGGTGACCGTGGGCCCCGCCGACGGGCCGGACGGCGGCACCGACGGCGGGCCCGGGAGCGGTTCCGAGGGCGGGTCGCACGGGGTCGACGGGCAGCACGGGGTCGCCGGGCAGCCTGCCGACGGGCAGCCGGTGGTCGACGGGCCGCCTGCGGTCACGGGGCGGGGCGGCCGGGCCCTCGGGCGGCTCGCCCGGGTGCTGCCGCCGGTCGTGCTCGTCGCGGTGCTCGCCGTCGGCGGCTGGTACGTCTGGACCCGGCGCGCAGAGGTGGGCGCCGCGCTCGCCGACATCGGCGTGCCGGCCGCGCTGGGCTGCCTGGTCCTCACGCTCCTGGGCGTCCTGGCCACCGGGGAGTGCTGGCGCGTGTGGCTGGCCTCGCTCGCCCCGGCGCCCCCGCGGCTGCAGGCGCACCAGGTCTTCTACCTCACCCAGGCGGGCAAGTACCTGCCCGGGTCGCTGTGGCCGTTCCTCGCCCAGGCGCTGCTGGCGCGCCGCTCCGGGGTGACCCGTGCCGCCATCCTCACCGCCACCACGCTGTTCCTGCTCACGCACCTGGTGACCGGTGCCGTGGTCGGCGTCGCCCTCGCGGGCCCCTCGGTGGCCGCCGGCTGGGCGCCGCTGCTCTACCCCGCCGCCTCGCTGGGCCTGCTCGCCCTCTGCCCGCCCGTGCTGGGCCTGCTGCTGCGCCTCGCCGAGCGGGTCCGCGGCCGGGATGCCGCGCTGGCCCCGCGACCGACCTGGTCGGCCGCCGGGCGGGCCGCCGCCCTCATGCTGCTGGCGTGGGCTGCCTACGGCACGTCCACCTGGCTGCTGCTGCGCCCCCTCGACCCGGGCCCCGGGGCGCTGAGGGCGGCGGTCGGCGCCTGCGCGCTGGCGTGGGTCGTGGGGTTCCTCGCCGTCGCGGCCCCGGCGGGTGCGGGCGCCCGCGAGGCCGTCCTCGTGCTCGTGCTCGCGCCCCTGGTCGGCGCGCCGCCCGCGCTGGCGGTCGCGCTGGTGTCGCGGGTCGCGCTCACCGCCGTCGACCTCGGGCTGGCCGCGGCCTCCAGCGGCGTGCTGCGGATACTGCCGCCGGACCCGGACGACGCCGCAGGGCGGTCGGACCCGGGCGACCCGACGGGCCCCACAGACCCCGCGGACAGACCTCGTCCCTCAGCCGGCCCAGCGCGGTAGCAGGCCGCGCGCGGCAGCGTCGGCGAGGCCGGGGGCGGCCGCGTCCTTGGCCGACAGCCGCGGCTGCAGCGGCGCGCCGGCGGCGTCCTCGGTCGGCCAGGCGATACCCAGGTCCTCGTCGAGCGGGTGCACCTCGTGCTCGCGGCCCGGGGCGTACGGCGAGGAGCAGAGGTAGGCCACCGTGGAGCCGTCCTGCAGGGACAGGAAGCCGTGCCCCAGGCCCTCGGCCAGGTAGACCGCCCGGCGCGTGGTGCCGTCGAGCAGGACCGAGTCCCACCGCCCGAACGTCGGGCTGCCCACCCGCAGGTCGACGACGACGTCGAGCACGGCCCCGGCCAGGCAGGTGACCCACTTGGCCTGCCCGGGCGGGACGTCGGCGTAGTGGATCCCGCGCAGCACCCCCGCGGCGGACACCGAGCAGTTCGCCTGTCGCAGGTCGAAGGAGCGGCCGGTGGCGGCGACCATGTCGTCGTCGCGGAACCACTCGTAGAACAGGCCCCGGTCGTCGGCGTGCTGCACCGGCGTCAGCTCCCAGGCCCCCGGCACGGCAAGCTCGCGGCGCTCCATCAGCGGGCCCCGGCCGCGCGGGCCCGCAGCGGCTCCCACCACGACCGGTTGTCCCGGTACCAGGCCACGGTGCTCGACAGGCCCTCGTCGAGCGGCACGTGCGGGGCGTACCCCAGCTCGGCGGTGATCTTGGAGTGGTCGACGGAGTACCGCCGGTCGTGGCCCTTGCGGTCCTCGACGAGCACCACGGCGTCCTGCCCGCGCCCGGTGGCCGCGAGCAGGCGGTCGGTGAGCTCGCGGTTGGTGAGCTCGGTGCCGCCGCCGATGTTGTAGACCTCGCCGGCCCGCCCGCCCTCGAGCACCAGCTGCAGGCCGCGGCAGTGGTCGGACACGTGCAGCCAGTCGCGGACGTTGCCGCCGTCCCCGTAGAGCGGGACGGTGCCGCCGTCGAGCAGGTTGGTCGTGAACAGCGGGACGACCTTCTCGGGGAACTGGTAGGGCCCGTAGTTGTTCGAGCAGCGCGTCACGCTCACGTCGAGGCCGTGGGTGCGGTGGGCGGCGAGCGCCAGCAGGTCGCTGCCGGCCTTGGAGGCGGAGTACGGGCTGTTGGGCTGCAGCGGGTGCTCCTCGGGCCAGGACCCCTCGTCGATCGAGCCGTAGACCTCGTCGGTGGAGACGTGGACGAACCGCGCCGTGCCGTGGCGCAGTGCCGCGTCGAGCAGCACCTGCGTGCCGACGACGTTGGTCGTCACGAAGTCCGTCGCCGCACCGATCGAGCGGTCGACGTGGGACTCCGCGGCGAGGTGGACGACGTGGTCCGTGCCGGCGACCACCCGGTCGACGACGGCCTCGTCCCGGACGTCGCCGTGCACGACCTGCAGGCGCGGGTCGTCAGCGACCGGGTCGAGGTTCGTCAGGCTGCCGGCGTACGTCAGGGCGTCCAGGACGACGACCTCGTCCGGCGCGTAGCCCGGGTAGCCGCCCTGCAGGACGGTGCGCACGTAGTGGCTGCCGATGAACCCGGCCCCCCCGGTGACGAGCAGACGCATCGGACCTCCAGTGCCGGACGTGGTCGCTGCCACACTAGGTCAGTGAGAGGGATCATCCTGGCGGGCGGCTCGGGCACGCGGCTGCACCCGGTCACCCTCGGCGTGAGCAAGCAGCTCGTCCCGGTCTACGACAAGCCGATGGTCTACTACCCGCTCACCACGCTCATGCTGGCGGGCATCACCGACGTGCTCGTCATCACGACGCCCCACGACGCCCCGGCGTTCGCGCGGCTGCTCGGCGACGGGTCGCAGCTGGGGATCTCCGTCACCTACGCGGCGCAGGCCGCCCCGGAGGGCCTGGCGCAGGCGTTCCTCATCGGCGAGGAGTTCCTGGCCGGCGGGCCCGCGGCGCTCGTCCTGGGCGACAACATCTTCTACGGCCCGGGCCTGGGCCACCAGCTCACCCGCTTCGCCGACCTGGACGGGGCCGCGGTGTTCGCCTACCGGGTCGCCGACCCGGAGCGCTACGGCATCGTCACGTTCGACGAGCGGGGCCGGGCCACGCACCTGGAGGAGAAGCCGGCGGCCCCGCGGTCCAGCTACGCCGTCCCGGGGCTGTACTTCTACGGCGACGACGTCGTGGACCTGGCCAAGGAGCTGCGACCGTCGGCGCGCGGCGAGTACGAGATCACCGACCTCAACCGCCGCTACCTCGAGCAGGGCCGGCTGCAGGTCGAGGTGCTCCCCCGCGGCACGGCGTGGCTGGACACCGGCACGGTGGACTCGCTGCTGGACGCCGGCAACTTCGTCCGCACCATCGAGGAGCGGCAGGGGCTCAAGATCGGCTGCCCCGAGGAGGTGGCCTGGCGGACCGGGCTGCTGGACGACGAGGCGCTGCTGCGGGTGGCCTCGTCGCACGGGACGACCGGCTACGGCCGCTACCTGGCCTCGCTCCTGGAGCTCCCGCCCGAGCCGCCGTCACCGCCGTCCTGACCGGCGGCCCGGGAGCCCCTCAGGAGCGCGCCACCAGGCCGACGACCGGCTGCGCGAGCGCGCCGGTGGGGGCGCCCAGGTAGCGGGCCGAGCCGTAGGCGCGCACGGAGCCGTCCGCGCCCACGGTCCAGTAGCCCTTGCCGTCCGGCGCGGACTCGATGCCCACGACGGGCCCCGCCCCCGGCGCCGAGCCGGACGAGCCGTGGAAGCCGGCGTCGCCGAAGGTGAAGATGCCGCCGTCGCCGGACACCAGCCAGTAGCCCTTGCCGGACGGCGTCGCGGCCATCCCGACCACCGGGCTGTTGAGCCTCGTGGCGCCGGTGGAGCCGAGGAACCGCGCGTCGCCGAAGGCGAAGATGCCGCCGTCGCGCGCCAGCAGCCAGTAGCCCCCGCCGCCGGGCGTGGGCGCCATGCCGACGACCGGGGCGTTGAGGCGCAGCGCGCCGGTCGAGCCGCGGAACACCGCGTCGCCGTAGCTGAAGATGCCGCCGTCCTGGCCGAGCAGCCAGTAGCCCGAGCCGCTCGGGGTGGGCGCCATGCCCACCACGGGGGCGTTGAGCCGCATGGCGCCGGTCGAGCCGCGGAACACCGCGTCGCCGTAGCTGAAGATGCCGCCGTCCTGGCCGAGCAGCCAGTAGCCCGAGCCGCTCGGGGTGGGCGCCATGCCCACCACGGGGGCGTTGAGCCGCATGGCGCCGGTCGAGCCGCGGAACACCGCGTCGCCGTAGCTGAAGATGCCGCCGTCCTGGCCGAGCAGCCAGTAGCCCGAGCCGGTCGGGGTGGCGGCCATGCCTACGACGGGGGCGTTGAGCCGCAGCGCGCCCGTGGAGCCGAAGAACGAGGCGCCGCAGTAGGCGAACACGCCGCCGTCGCGCGCGGTCATCCAGTAGCCCTGCCCCGCGGCGGTCGCGCAGTGGTCGGGCGCCTGCTGGGTCAGCGGCGGCGGGGTCGCGCTGCCGGTGCGGCGCGCGTCGTGGCGGAAGGTCGGCCACGACGTCGCCCCGGTGCGCCCCTGCGTGCCGGACAGCTCGTAGCGCTCCACGACGGCCGTGCCGGCGGGGGTGGTGCCTGCCAGGAGGATGTCGAGCCGGCCGTCGGAGTCGACGTCGGTGACGGTGGGGGTGTTCTGGTACGACACCTTGCCGACGTTGAGCTGCGCGAGCAGCGAGCCGTCCCTGCCGGAGCGGACGTAGACGCCGCTGCCGGTGGCCGCGAGGACGTCCTGCCGGCCGTCGCCGTCGAGGTCGGCGGTGCTGACCCCGCCGACGATGTCCTCCCGCACCGCGCCGGCGAAGGTGTTGAGGACGCGGACGCCGGTGGCGCCGTCGTAGGCCTGGACGCGCCCGCCGTCGACCGGGGAGTTCCGCGTGCCGGTGCCGATGACGACGTCGAGGCGCCCGTCACCGGAGACGTCGGCCAGCGCGGGAGCGGCCGAGGTGTTGCCGTGGGTCTCGATGGTCCGCTCGAGGCGGCCCTGCATGTCCAGGACGAACACCTTGGTGGCGTCGCGCCCGGCGCCGCGGGCGCTGTAGAAGTCGCCGGTGCCGACGACCACCTCGGGGCGCCCGTCGCCGTCGACGTCGCCGACGGCCGGGGAGGAGCGGAAGATCTCGTCGGCCCGGAACTCCCAGATCTGGGACCCGTCGCCGCGCATCGCCCGGAGCACGCCGCCCTGGTGGTCGACCGGCGGGCCGGGCGTGGAGTCCGTGCCGATGATCATGTCGGTCGTGCCGTCGCCGTCCACGTCGTGCAGGGCGGGCGAGGAGAAGATCGTGTCGTCGGAGTAGAACGGGAAGCCCGGGCGGGCGGTGCCGTCGGCGCGGACCGACCAGAGGCTCGTGAGGCCGAGCGTGCCGAAGCTGATGTCGGCGGAGCCGTCGCGGCTGATGTCGCCCAGCGCGGGCGTGGAGTGGACCGGCGGGGAGGCGAAGTAGCAGGACGGGTAGTCCGACGGACAGCTGACGACGTCGCGGGCGGCGAAGGACCACGCCAGGCGGCCGTCGTGCTCGATCCGGTTGAGGGCGCCGACCTGGTCCTCGGCGACGGCACGGCCGCTGCCCACGACGACCTCGGGGCGGCCGTCGCCGTCGACGTCCCCGGCGGCGGGGCTGGAGTTCACGCCCCGGTTGACCGCGACGGGCCAGCCGGGCAGCACGGAGCCGTCGACCCCGTCGAGGCCGCGCACCCGGGCGTCGTAGCCGCCGACGACGACGTCCTGCTGGCCGTCGCCGTCCAGGTCGGTCGCCAGGACGGACGACTCGCGGACGGTGGTGCCGGGCAGCTGGACCGACCACACCCTCGTCAGCCCCACCGCCGCCTCGGCGGGGGCGGTGCCGACAAGGGTGCCGGCGAGCAGGGCGAGGACGGTGGCGGGCAGGACGGTGGAGACGGCGAGCGTGCGCATGGGTCCCTCGGGGTCGGGGGCGGGAGGTGGTGCCTGCATCGGCAGCGGTGCTCCGGCCCTTGAGCGGGCCGGTCCGGGCGTGGGGGCGGGGCGGACGGGACGGGGGGGCGGTCGGGACGGGCGGGACAGGCGGTGCGGCCGTCTAGCCCACGGCACCGTCCCCGCCGTCGTCGGGCGGCACCGGGTCCACCAGCCCGTCGCTGCCCAGCTCGCCCACCCACCAGACGACGTCCTCCCGGACCACCGACGTGGGCGGGGGCCGCAAGGTCCGCTCGAGCCGCTCCACCTGCTGCCGGACGGTGGGGGGCGGCTCGTCCCCGTCGCGCCACGGCACCTCCGACGGCTCGGTGGTGACCACGACGGTCCCCCGGCCGAGCGCGTCGGAGGCCTCCGCCAGCCGGGCCGGCGTGGGCGAGCCCTCCTCCCAGACCGTGGCCCGGCAGTGCACCCGCAGCGTCCCCGACGGCCACGTCGGCCCGGCGACGACGACGTCGGCGTCCCCGACCGCGGCGCAGAGCCGGGCGACCGCCTCCCGCTGCCCGCGGCCCTCGACGTGCGTGGCCACGGGCGCGGTGGCCAGCAGCGGCAGCAGGACGAGCGAGCCCCCGAGCACCCACCCCACGACCCGCGCGGCCCCGCCCTCGTCGTGGAGCAGGCGGACGGCCAGTCCCGCGAGGACGACGGTGAGCGGCACCACCTGCGGCAGGAAGCGCCGCACCACCCACACGTTGTCCGGGGTGATGCTCGTCCGGGCGGACAGGTAGGCCAGGAACACGAGCAGGACGACCGGGACGACCGCGGCGGCGGGCTCGCGCCGCAGCAGCGCCCGGTGCAGGAGCAGCACCGCCGTCACGAGCGCGGCCAGGACCGCGGGCCAGCCCAGGTAGGCCGCCAGCCACGGCGCCACCTGCTCCTCGTAGGACCGCCAGCCGTCCAGCGGCAGGCCCTCGGCCGCCTGGACGGACTCCGTCAGGGGGTTCCGGTTCTCGTGGTGGCGGGAGACGTCCCACAGCGGCCGGGTGAGCAGGAGCACCACGCCCAGGCCGGCGGCGCCGCCGAGGACCGCCGCCGGACGGGCGCCCGTGAGCAGGCCGGTGAGGCGCTGCCCGGCACGGACCGGCGCGGCGACGACGAGGAGCGCGAGGACCGCCCCGACGGCGGCCGCCCCGGCGACGGGCAGGAAGAGCTCGAGCTGAACGCCCATGTAGCGCCGCGAGCTCGTCCACAGGTCGACCTGGCCCGCCACCAGTCCGGGCACGAGCCCGAGCAGCACCAGCCGCACCCGGGCCGACGTGGCACCGGGCGCCCGGCCGTCCACCCGCGCTGCGAGGGCGAGCAGCGGAACGAGGACCGCCGCGGGCAGCAGGCCGTCGATGCGGCTGGCGGCCGCGGCGCCCAGGGCGAGCCCGGTCGCCACGGCCGTGCGCCGGGACCAGGTCGACAGCAGCGCGAGGCCGAGCGCCACGGCGAGCACCCCCGACGCGGTGGTCGCCACCTCGGAGTACATGCCGCGGGTGAAGTGCACGAACGGCAGGCTGACGGCGGTGGCCGTGGCGACGAGGAGGCCGACCCAGTCCCCCGCGAGCCGCCGGCCGAGGACGAACACCGACACCAGGGCCAGCGCGCCGAGCAGCAGGTTGACCTCCAGGGCCGCGTCGGCGCCCCGGGCCCGCCCCAGGAGCCCCCCGAGCGCCGGCATGGCGTGCGTCCACAGCGGGGTCACGGCGTCGCCGTGCACCTGGAACCCGATGCCCGCGCCGCGACCGGCACCGAGCGGGACGTCCACCGACGGGTGGTCCACGAGCCAGGTCGCGGCGAAGCCGTAGGCCGCCGGGTCCCGGCCGAGCAGCAGCTCGGTGGTGGCGTAGGGACGGTTGAGCAGCACGGAGGCCACGGCGAGCAGGGCGACCAGCAGGCTCGGCAGGACCGGGCCGGCCGGGAGCCGCGGTCGCAGCAGCAGCGCCACCACGAGGGCGACGACGACCCCCGTGACACCGAGCGGGGTGGTCACGCGGTCGGCGGCCACGAGCGCGGCGGCCCAGGCGACGAGCACGCACCCGGCCAGCGCCAGCACCTCCGGCCCCTGCCGGGCGGCACGCGGGAGCAGGCCGGCCCGTCGACCGGCCGGAGCCGGCGGCGGGGGCGCCGTGGCCGGGGCGGG
>NZ_JBBEOI010000155.1 GCF_037860755.1 Aquipuribacter hungaricus
CGGCGCCCGCGGGCAGCAGGGCCGACCGGGGCCGGCGCCGCACGGCTGGAGCGTCTGGGCCGCTCACGGCCGGGTCGGAGGGACCGCTCACGGCCGGGTCGGCGAGACCGCGTCCACGGCGGGCACGTCCACCATCGGCCCGGCCACGGCGGGCGCACCGGACGGGGACGGGTCCACGGTCAGCGGCCGCAGCGACGCGGCCCGACGCTGCGCGGCGAGGACGGCGGCGGCCTTGTGGCGCGACTCCTCGAACTCCCCGTCGGGCGTGGAGTCCGCGACGACGCCGCCGCCGGCCTGGACGTGGAGCTGCCCGTCGACGAGCAGGCCGGTGCGGATGGCGATGGCGAGGTCGAGGTCGCCCGCCAGGTCGAGGTAGCCGACCACGCCGCCGTACAGGCCGCGGCGGGTGGGCTCGAGGGCGTCGATGAGCTCGATCGCCCGCACCTTGGGCGCGCCGGACAGCGTCCCCGCCGGGAACGTCGCGGTGACGACGTCGACCGGGTCGGCGTCCGCGCGCAGCCTGCCGGTCACCGTGGACACGATGTGCAGGACGTGGCTGAACCGCTCGATCTGCATGAACTCCACGACGTCGACGCTGCCGGCCTCGCAGACCCGGCCCAGGTCGTTGCGGGCGAGGTCGACGAGCATGAGGTGCTCGGCGCGCTCCTTGGGGTCCGCGAGCAGGTCGTCCGCGCGGGCCGCGTCGACCGACGGGTCGCCGGAGCGGGGCCGGGTGCCGGCGATCGGGTGGGCGATGACGGTGCCGTCCTCGACCGTGACGAGCGCCTCGGGCGAGGAGCCGACCACGTCGAACCGGCGGCCGTCCGGGGCCTCGAGCCGGACCAGGTACATGTACGGGCTCGGGTTGGTCAGGCGGAGCGCGCGGTACAGCGACAGCGCGTCGACGTCGGTGCCGACGCTGAACCGCTGGGACAGCACGACCTGGAACACCTCGCCGTCGACGATGGCCCGCTTGCCCTCCTCGACCATGTCGTGGAACTGCTCGCGGGTCCGCGTGGAGGCCGGGTCCCCCGCGGCTCCCGCAGGACCGGCTGCGGGCAGGGCGCCGCCGACCGCCGCGGAGGACGGCGTGGGCCGGGCGAGGTCGGCCGCCATCGCGTCGAGCCGGGCGACGGCGTCGGCGTAGGCCTCGTCGACCCGCTCGTCGGTGCCGTCGGAGTTGACGGCGTTGGCGACCAGCCACACGGTCGCGTCGCGGTGGTCGAGCACGGCGAGGTCGGTGGCCAGGCAGAGCGCCAGCTCGGGCAGGTGGAGGTCGTCCTCGGCCGCCCACGGCAGGGTCTCCCAGCGGTGGACGATGTCCCAGCCGAGCATGCCGACCAGGCCGCTGGTGAGCGGCGGCAGGCCCTCGACGCGCGGGGTCGCCAGGACGCGCAGGGTCTCGCGGAGCATCTGCAGCGGGTCGCCGCTGGTGGGGACGCCGGCCGGCGGGGTGCCGGTCCAGCAGCCGTCCTCGGGCCCCCGTCCGGTCGAGGTGAGCACGGCCGCGGAGCGGGCCCCGACGATGGACCAGCGCGACCACGAGCCGTCGTGCTCGGCGGACTCCAGCAGGAAGCTGCCCGTCCGGTCGGCGGCCAGCTTGCGGTACAGCCCGACCGGCGTCTCGCCGTCGCCGAGGAACCGGCGGACGACGGGCACGACCCGGCGCGTCCGGGCGGCCTCGCGGAACCCGTCGAGGATCGGCCACGTCTCGCCGAGCGGGACGTCGAGCGGGCCGGTGCTCGGGGTGCTGGTCACGCGGGGGCCTCCGGGGCGAGCAGGACGCGGTCGTCGAAGCACGTGCGGGTGCCGGTGTGGCAGGCGACGCCCACCTGGTCGACCTCGAGCAGGACGGTGTCGCCGTCGCAGTCGGCGGACACCCGCACCACGTGCTGGACGTGCCCGGAGGTGTCGCCCTTGCGCCAGCGCTCCTGCCGCGACCGGCTGAAGTACGTGCCGCGCCGGGTGGTGAGGGTCTCGACCAGGGCGTCCCGGTCCATCCACGCGACCATGAGCACCTCGCGGGTGTCGTGCTGCTGCGCGACCGCGGCGACGAGCCCGTCGGGCCCGAACCGCACGCTGCCGAGGAGCCGGTCGACCTCGTCCTCGGTCGGGCTCACGCGTCCACCTCCACGTCGTCGGCCGCGCCGCGGGTCCCGAAGGCCGTGGAGCCGGTCGACGGTCCGGCCGGGTCGACCGGGGCGGAGTCGTCGCTGCGCTGGGCCACCCAGCTCGCGTGGAGCCTGGCGTAGACGCCGCCGGCGCGCACGAGCTCCACGGAGGTCCCGGTCTCGACCACCCGGCCGGCGTCGACGACGACGACCAGGTCGGCCGCCTCGGCCGTGGACAGCCGGTGGGCGATCGCCACGCTCGTGCGGCCGCGGGTGAGGCCGTCCAGCGCGCGGTTGAGCCGGACCTCGGTCGCCGGGTCGACCGCGGAGGTCGCCTCGTCCAGGACGAGCAGGTCGGGGTCGGCCAGGTAGGCCCGGGCGACGGCGACGAGCTGCCGCTCCCCCGCCGACAGCGACTCCCCGCGCTGGCCGACGCGGGTGTCCAGGCCGTGGGGCAGGCCCTCGAGCCACGGCTGGAGGCCCATCTCGGTGACGACGAGGTCGACGGCCTCGTCGGTCGCGCCCGGGCGGGCCAGGCGGATGTTCTCCCGCAGCGACACGTCGAAGAGGAACCCCTCCTGGGGCACGAGCACGACGCGGCGGCGCAGCGACGAGAACGGCACGTCGCGCAGGTCGACGCCGTTGAGCAGCACCCGTCCCGTCGCCGGGTCCTGCAGCCGGGTGAGCAGCTTGGCCAGGGTCGTCTTGCCGGAGCCGGTCTCGCCGACGACGGCGACGCGCGCCTGCGCGGGGATCTCCAGGTCGATGTCCTTGAGGACCTGCGGGCCGTCGGGGTAGGCGTACGTGACGCCCTCGAACCGGGCGGTCACCGGCCCGGGCGGCACCGGCGTCGCGCCGGGCGACCCGGCGGGGTCGGCGATGTCGGCCGGGGTGTCGAGGACCGCGATGACTCGCCGCCAGCCGGCGAGGGCGTTCTGCAGCTCGTTGAGCATCTCGGTGGCGATCTGCACCGGCTGGGTGAACAGCTGGACGAGGAACAGGAAGGCGAGCAGCTCGCCGATGGTCAGCGCGCCGCCGACGCCGGCCCACACGCCGACCCCGACCACGGCCGCGACGGCCAGGCCGGAGACGAGGGTGCCGCTGGCGAAGATGCTCGAGGCGAAGACCCCGGCGCTCGTCGCGGTGCGGCGGTGCTCCTCGACGCCGGCGTCGATCCGGCCCTGGGTGCGCCGCTCGGCGCCGTACGCGCGGATGGTGTCGGCGCCGACGACGGCCTCGCTGATGCCGCCGAGCATGAGCCCGACGTTCTCGCGGACGGCGGCGAAGCGGACGCTCAGCAGCTTCTGCAGCGGGCGCAGGCTGAGGAACAGGGGCAGGAACGCCACCCACACGAGCAGGGCCAGCCACCACGAGTACACCGCCATGAGCACGGTGGCCACGACGATCTGCCCGAGGGAGATGAAGAGGATGAGGCCGCCGAACTGGACGAACGTGGAGATGGTGTCCACGTCGCTGGTCACCCGCGACACCAGCGCGCCTCGCCGCTCGGTGTTCTGCGTGAGCGTCGACAGGTCGTGGATCCGGCGGAAGGCCGTCGTGCGCAGCGTCGCCAGGCCGGCCTCGGTGGCGGTGAACAACCGGACGTTGACCAGGTACGCGCACAGGCCGGTGAGCAGGACCGCGCCGGCCGCGAGAAGGACGAGGGTGACGATCCGACCGACGTCCGGCCCGCCGGGGGCGTTGATGCCGGTGTCGATCGTCTGCTGCACGCCGACCGGGACGATGACGCGCCCGACCGTGGACACCGCGGCGAGCAGCAGCGTCACCCAGATCCCCTGGAGGATCTCCGGGGAGAGGGACAGGCCTCGACGGACGGTGGCCCAACCGCCGGCGCCCGAGGCGGTGGCGATCCGGCCGGAGGCGGCGCCGGTCGTCGCGGCGGTCGGTGCTGCGGAGGCCATCAGCCCTTCCCCCCGGCCGCGAGCTTCTCCCGCTCGGCGGCGTCGCGGGCGTACGCCTCGACCAGGTGGCGGTAGGTCTCGTCGCGGGACATGAGCTCCTCGTGGGTGCCGCGGTCGACGACGCGGCCGTGCTCGACGTGGACGACCTGGTCGGCCAGGGCGATGGTCGAGCGCCGGTAGGCGACGACGACGACGGTGACGCCCGCGGTGTCGCGCAGGCCGTCGAGGATCTCCCGCTCCACGGTCGGGTCGACGGCGCTCGTCGCGTCGTCCAGCACGAGGACGGAGGGGCGGCGGACCAGGGCCCGGGCGATGGCCAGGCGCTGGCGCTGGCCGCCGGACAGGCTCGCGCCGCGCTCCCCCACCCGGGTGTCGAGGCCGGCGGGCAGGGCGGCGACGAAGGACTCGGCGCGAGCGGCGCGCAGGGCGGCCCACACCTCGTCGTCGCCGACCGCGAGCGGGCCGTCCTCCAGGCCGAGGGTGATGTTGCCGCGCACCGTGTCGTCGAAGACGAACGTCGTCTGCGGCACGTACGCCACGCTCGCGGACAGCCCGCCGGGGGCGACGTCGCGCACGTCGGTGCCGTCGAGGCTGACCCGGCCGGACACCGGGTCGACGAGGCGCACGAGCAGCGAGGTCAGGGTGGACTTGCCGGAGCCGGTGGAGCCGACGACAGCCACGGTCGACCCGGCGGGCACGTCCATGTCGATCCCGTGGAGCAGCCGCTGGACGCTGCCGTCGGGGTCGACGACGTCGTGGTCGAGCCCGCGGACCACGAGCTCGCGGCCCTCGGGCGCGGCGGGAAGGGCCGCCGAGCCGTGCTGCATCCGGCCCGTGGCGTCGAGCACCGACCCGACCCGGCGCCAGCCGACGGCCGCGCGGGGCAGCTCGGCGAGCACCCAGCCGATCGCCCGGACGGGGAAGGCGAGCAGGGTGAGCTGGTAGGCGACCTGGACGACCGTGCCGGCCTCGATCGCCCCGGAGGACACCCGGAGCGTGCCGACCGCGAGGACGACGAGCGTGCCCAGCGTGGGCAGCGCCTCGATGACGGGCTCGAAGGCGGCGCGGGCGCGGCCGACCGAGACGTTGGCTCGCCGCAGCTCGTGCGCGCGGGCGGCGAACCGCTCGGTCTCCTCGGTCTCGCGGCCCAGGGTCTTGACGACGAGCGCGCCCTCGAAGGACTCGTGGGCCACGTCGGAGACGTCGGCGCGCAGCTGCTGGGCGTGGGCCACGCGCGGCGCCATCGCGCGCTGGTAGAAGCCGTTGGCCACGACGAGCAGCGGCAGGACGACGAAGGCGACCGAGGCGAGCACCGGGTCGGCGGTGAACATCGAGAACCCGGCGACGAAGAGCATGACGACGACGCCGAAGCTGAACGGCAGCGGCGCGAAGATGGCGAACGCGGCCTCGACGTCGGCGTTGGCGTTGCTCAGCAGCTGCCCGGTCGGGTGGCGGTGGTGCCAGGCCAGCGGCAGGCGCAGGTACTGCCGGCTCACCGAGCGGCGGTAGCGGGCCTGGAGCCGGTACTGGGTGACGGTGGCGTAGCCGCGCCGGACGATGACGCCGATCGCCGTGAGGGTGCCGACCAGGGCCATCGCGCCCGCCGCCGCCCAGGCCTGCCCGGCCTCCACCTCGCCGGCACGGAACGCGGGCACGAGGTAGCGGTCGGTGACCTGCCCCAGGACCCAGCCGCTGCCGGCGAGCGAGGCACCGAAGACCGCCGAGCCGACGACGGCGAGGGCGAAGGTGCGGGGCTCGTCGCGGATGCCGCGGGCGACGACCGTGAGCCCCTCGCGGAACGTGGGGGCATCAGGCACTGCTCAAGGGTGCCACGCCGGGCGGACAGCGCCGACCCGGGAGCGGTCGCCGCCCGGGGTCGCGGGCGGGGCAGGGAGCCGGGGTCGCGTCCGAGGGCGCACGGCGGCGAGGATGGCGGCATGACACCCGTGCGCGCCGAGCGCCAGGCCCTGTGCGACTCGATGCTCGAGGCCGGCCCCGACGCCCCGACGCTGTGCGAGGGCTGGACGGTCCTCGACCTGGCCGCGCACCTGGTGGTCCGCGAGGAGCGTCCCGACGCGGCGGCCGGCCTCGTCGTCCCGCCCCTCGCCGGGCGGCTGGACCGTATCTCCGCGGCCTATGCCTCCCGCGGCCTGGACGCGCTCGTCGCGCGGTTCCGCGCCGGCCCGCCGCGCTGGCACCCGACCGCCGTGCCGGCCGTGGACGCGCTGGTCAACCTCGCCGAGCTGGTCGTCCACCACGAGGACGTCCGCCGCGCCGCGGGCATGGGACCGCGCACCGACGTGCCCGAGCTGCAGGAGGCCGTGTGGAAGCAGCTGCCCGTGGCCTCTGGGCTCGCCCTGCGCGGCGCCGCCCACGTCCCGGTCGTCGCCGTCAGCACCGACGGCCGCCGCCGGGTGCTGCGCCGCGGCCCCTACCCGGTGGTGCTCACGGGTGCGCCGGTCGACCTGCTGCTGCGGCTCTTCGGCCGGTCGGCGGCCCAGGTCGACGTCGGCGGTCCGCGGCTGTCGGTGCAGCGCTTCTCCCAGGCCCGCCTCGGCGTCTAGCGCCTCGGCGGGCCCCCGCCGTGCGCGGGGTGTGGACGACGAGAGGGCTCGAGTGACGCCCGCGACCGGCGTGTCGCCGTCATCAGCGCCCTCTCACCAGCACCAGGGCCGGGCCGAGGCCGCAGCGGGCGCCCGATCAGGCCGGGGCGACGCCGGCGCGGTGGGCCTGGCGGACGGGGTGGCCCGCCGCGGCGAGCGCCGCCTTGACCTGGCCGACGTCCATGCGGCCGTAGTGGAACACCGAGGCCGCGAGGACAGCGTCAGCACCGGTCGCGACCGCCGGGGCGAAGTGCTCGACCGCGCCTGCGCCGCCGGAGGCGACGAGCGGGACGTCGACGACGGCGCGCACCGCAGCCAGCATCGTCAGGTCGAACCCGTCGGTCGTGCCGTCGGCGTCCATGGAGTTGAGCAGGATCTCGCCGGCCCCGAGCTCCGCGCCCTGCCGGGCCCACTCCACGGCGTCGATGCCGGTGCCGGTCCGGCCGCCGTGGGTCGTCACCTCCCACCCGGAGGGGGTGGAGGTCCCCGGCGGGCAGGTGCGGGCGTCGACGCTGAGCACGAGCACCTGGCTGCCGAACCGGTCGGCGATGTCGGCGAGCAGGCGGGGGCGGGCGACGGCGGCGGAGTTGACGCCGACCTTGTCGGCCCCGGCGCCCAGCAGCCGCTGCACGTCGTCGGGGGAACGGATGCCTCCCCCCACGGTGAGCGGGACGAAGACCTGCTCGGCGGTGGCGCGGACGACGTCCAGGGTGGTGTCGCGCCCGGCGGAGCTCGCGCTCACGTCGAGGAAGGTGATCTCGTCGGCGCCCTGCGCGTCGTAGCGGCGGGCGAGCTCGACGGGGTCGCCCGCGTCCTGCAGGCCCTGGAACCGGACCCCCTTCACCACCCGCCCGGCGTCGACGTCGAGGCACGGGATGACACGGACCGCCACGCTCACGCCGGTATCCTCGCAGGTCGTCCCGGGTGCCCCGGGCGCGGCGGCGGCAGCGGGAGGACCTCGGGATGGCGGACGGGGGCGGCTGGGGCTCGTCCTTCGACCGCCGGCGCCGACGGGTCGGCCCGCTCGGCGTCCTCGTCCTCGTCGTCCTGCTCGCCGCTGCGGTCGCTGTCGCCGTCGGCCTGCTCGGCGAGCGCCGGCAGGGCGGCGACGGGGCCGGCGGGGTGGACGGCGCCGGGGCGGTCGCGTGCACGGCGGGGCCGACCGTGACCGTCGTGGTCGACCCGACGCTGGCGCCCACCCTGCGGCGCGTCGTCGCGGGCGCGGCCGGGTCCCGCCTGGGCACGGGGGCGTGCGCGGACGTCGAGGTGCTCGCGCAGCCGTCGGCGCAGACCGCCGCCGCGATGGCCGACGACCCGTCGTCGGTCACCGACGACGGCGCCCCGCACCTGTGGGTCCCCGACTCCTCGGTGTGGCTCGGCCGGGCGGTCGCGGTCACCGCACCCGGCACACCACCTGCCTCCGTCGACGGCACCGCTGCTGGCGCGGCGGCCCGCCCCGCACCCGACCCCGTCCCGAGCGGCGCACCCGGCCCCGTCCCGAGCGGCGCACCCGGCCCCGTCCCGAGCGGCGCACCCGGCCCCGTCCCGAACGGCGCACCCGGCGCCATCCCCAGCGGCGCACCCAGCGCCGTGACGAGCACCGCACCCGGCTCCCGGACCGCGCTCACCGACCTCGGGCCGCTGGTCTCCAGCCCCGTGGTGGTGGCCACGAGGCCCGAGGTCGTGGCCGCCGCGGGGTGGACCGGGACCGGGCCCTCGTGGGCGCAGGTGCTGGCCTCCGGCCGGCCCGTCGCGGTCCCCGAGCTCGCCGGGTCCGCCGTGGGCCTGCAGGCGCTGCTGGCCCTCCAGGCCTCGGTGCCCGACCCCGCCGACCGGCAGGAGGCACTGGCCGCGGCGGTGGGTGCGCTCCTCCCCGACGGGTCGACCGCGGGACCGGCCGACGCCGGGGCCGCCCTCGCGCTGGTCCAGGACGCCGGTGGCGCCGCCGAGGCCGCGCCGCTCGTGCCGACGAGCGAGCAGCAGGTGTTCGCGGGCGGGCGGGGGTCGGTGAGCACCCCCGCGGTGGCCGTCCGCCCCACCGGGTCGCCGGCGGACCTCGACTACCCGCTGGTCCGTGTCGACACCCCCGAGCGTCAGGTCGGGGTGGACGCCGCGGCCATCGAGGGCGTGGTGCGCCTGCTGGAGACGGCCGGGCGCGAGGCCGCTGTGGCCGACGGCTTCCGCCCCCCCGACGCGGACGTGCCGCCCACCCCGGGCGCGTCCGGCACCCCGGGCACGTCCGCCGCGCCGGGCACCCCGGGTACCGCCGCCGCGCC
>NZ_JBBEOI010000156.1 GCF_037860755.1 Aquipuribacter hungaricus
GGGGCGCGGGCCGACCTGCGCGTGCTGGGCCGGCAGCTGCGGCCGCACACCGGCGCCCTCGCGGTGGCCGGTGTCCTGGGTCTGGCCAACGCCGCCGCCGCGCTCGCCCAGCCGCTGCTCGTGCGCGAGGTCATCGGCTCCATCGAGGCCGCCTCGTCGGTCCTCACCCCGGCGGTGTGGCTCGTCGTCGCGCTCGTCGTGGCGGCGGTCCTGTCCGGGATCCAGTCCTACGTGCTCCAGCGGACCGGCGAGGCCGTGGTCCTGCGCACCCGCCGCCGGCTCGTCGACCGGCTGCTGCGGCTGCCTGTCGCCGAGCTCGACCGCCGGAGCAGCGGCGACCTCATCTCCCGGGTAGGGGCGGACACCACGCTGCTGCGCTCGGTGGTCACCAGCGGGCTCGTCGACCTCGCCTCCGGCGTCGTCATCATCGTCGGCGCGCTCGTCGCCATGGCCGTCGTCGACCCGCTCCTGCTGGGCGTCACGGTCACGGCCGTCGTCGTGGGCATGCTCGGGGCGCTGCTCGTCGTCCGCCGGGTCAGGTCGGCGTCGCTGGCCGCGCAGACCGCCGTCGGGGTCATGACGGCAGGCGTCGACCGGTCGCTCGGCGGCGTCCGCACCATCCGCGCGGCCGGCGCCGAGGAGCGGGAGTCCGAGACCGTCGGCGCGTCCGCGACCGGGGCGTTCGTCGCGGGGCTCCGGCTGGCCCGGCTGCAGGCCGTCCTCGGGCCGGTCGCCTCCATCGCGGTGCAGGGGGCGTTCCTCGCGGTGCTCGGCGTGGGCGGGGTGCGCGTCGCCTCCGGGCAGGTCACGGTGGGCGACCTCGTCGCGTTCGTCCTCCTGCTGTTCCTGCTCGTGCAGCCGCTGGCGCAGGGCATCTCGGCGTTCGCCGCGATCCAGACCGGCCTCGGCGCGCTCGCCCGGATCGAGGAGGTGCTCGCGCTGCCCGAGGAGTCCGGCGCCGACGTGGTGCGGGTGCGGGGCGCGCTCGGGCACGCGCCGGTCGAGGTGCGCCTGGAGGGCGTCTCGTTCTCCTACCCCGACCCTGACAGCGCGGACGGCCTGGGTGCCCCGGTGCTGGTCGGCACCACGTTCACGGCCCCGGCCGGGCGCCGGACGGCGATCGTCGGCCCCTCCGGAGCCGGCAAGTCGACCGTCCTCGCCCTGGTCGAGCGGTTCTACGACACCGACGCCGGTGCCGTGGTCGTCGGCGGGCACGACGTCCGCGACCTCGACCGCCGCGAGCTGCGCGCCGCGACGGCGTACGTGGAGCAGGACGCCCCGGCGCTGGCCGGCACCATCCGCGACAACCTGCTGCTCGGGCGGCCCTCCGCCGACGACGACGAGCTGCGGGCGGTGCTCGCGCAGGTCAACCTGTCCGACCTGCTCCTGCGCGGCGACCGCGGCCTGGACACCCAGGTCGGCGACGACGGCATCCTGCTGTCCGGCGGCCAGCGCCAGCGCCTGGCGATCGCCCGCGCGCTGCTCGCCCGGCCCGCGCTGCTGCTGCTCGACGAGCCGACGTCGAGCCTGGACGCCCGCAACGAGCAGGCGCTCGCCGACGCGGTCGCCGCCATCGGCCCGGACACCACCGTGCTCGTCATCGCCCACCGGCTGTCGACCGTGGTGGACGCCGACCGGATCGTCGTCATGGACGGCGGGGCGGTCGTCGCCGAGGGCACCCACCGCGAGCTGGTCGACAGCTCTCCGCTGTACCGGGACCTGGCGGCCCGGCAGCTGCTCGTCTGAGGGCTGCCGGGCGGTCCCTCACGGAGCGTGCGGCGCGGGCGGCTGCTGCCCGGTCGGGCCCGGACCCGGCACCTGGTCGGCCGTGTCGTGGTCGGCCGGCGCCTCGCCGGCCGACCCCCCGTCGGTCGTCGCCTCGTCGGTCGCGGACTGGTCGGTCGCGGCGTGGTCGGTCGGGGACGGCACGGGGGCCGGCAGCAGCACCCGGAAGGTCGCGCCGCCGCCGGGGGTGTCGTCCACCTCGACCCGTCCGCCGTGCCCGGCCACGACGGCCGCCACGATCGACAGCCCCAGACCCGTGCCGCCGGTGCCGCGGTGGCGGGAGGCGTCCAGGCGGGAGAACCGGTCGAACACGCGGGCACGCTCCTGCACCGGGATGCCGGGGCCGTGGTCGCGGACCTCGAGCACCGCGGCCGGGCCGGGGGCCGTACCGACCGCGAGCTCGACCGGGGTGCCGCGGGGGGTGTGCCGGACGGCGTTGCCCACGAGGTTGGTGATCACCTGGCGGAGGCGGTCCGGGTCGCCGACCACGTGGACGGGCGCGACGCCGCTGCCGTCGAGCGCGCGCACCGTCACCCGGCGGGTCGGGTCGAGGGCGCGCACGTCGCCGCCGGCGTCCAGCGCGAGCACCGCCAGGTCGACGTCGGTGCGCTGCACGGGGCGCTGCTCGTCGAGCTTGGCCAGGAGCAGCAGGTCGTCGACGAGGACGCCCAGGCGCCGGGCCTCGGCCTCGATCCGGGCGAACGTGGGCGCGACCTCGTCCTGCGGCACGGCGCCCTGCCGGTGCAGCTCGGCGAACCCGCGGATGCTCGCCAGCGGCGTCCGCAGCTCGTGCGAGGCGTCGGCGACGAAGCGCCGCATCCGGTCCTGGCTGGCCTCGCGCTGGCGGATGCTGTCCTCGATCCGGGCGAGCATGCCGTTGAGCGCGCCGGTGAGCCGGCCGACCTCGGTGTCCTGGCCGCCCTCGGGCACGCGCGCCGACAGCTCGCCCCGGGCGATCGCGACGGCCGTGTGCTCCACCGCGGTGAGCGGGCGCAACGACCGGCGCACGGCCACCCCGCCGAGCAGGGCGGCCACCGCGACGACCGCGCTGCCGATGACGAGGGTGACGACGCTGAGGCGCTTGGTGGCGTCGTCGGCGTCGAGGGGGAGCGCGACCGACACCGACGCGTCGCCGCTGTCGGTCGGTAGCGACACCACCCGCCAGCGCCCGACGCCCTGCTGCGAGCCCACCGTGAAGGGCTCGCTGCCCCGGGCGGCGGCCTCGCTGCTCGACAGCTCCGGGACGGCGGGCATGCCCCCGCGGCTGCGGACGACCGGCCGCACCTCGACCGTCGTGTCGCGGGACTCCACGAAGACCACGACGACGTACTCGCTGGGGATGTCGGCGACCAGTGAGACCCGGCGCCCCTCCTGGACGGGTCCGGCCAGCTCGTCGGCGGTCGCCTGCGCAAGGGTCAGCGCCGTGGCCCTGAGCTGGGCGTCGACCCGCTCGACGAGCTGGCGGCGCTCCTCGACGACCAGGGCGGCGCCGACGACCATGGTCGCCACCGTCACCGCGAGCACGACGATGAGGACGAGCCGCAGCTCCAGGCTGACCCCGGAGCCGGGCCGAGCCCCCTGGGGCGGGGCGGGCGGGACCGGGGCGGTGCCGCCGGGCTCAGGCATCGGGCGGCAGGCGCAGCACGTACCCGACGCCCCGCTTGGTGTGGATGAGCGGCGGCAGGTCGGCGTCGATCTTGCGGCGCAGGTACGAGATGTAGGACTCGACGATCGCGCCGTCGCCGCCGAAGTCGTAGTCCCACACGTGGTCGAGGATCTGTGCCTTGGACAGCACCCGGTTGGGGTTGAGCAGCAGGTAGCGCAGCAGCTTGAACTCCGTCGGCGACAGGTCGACGACCCGCCCCGCCCGCCGGACCTCGTGGGCGTCCTCGTCGAGCTCGAGGTCGTGGAAGGCCAGCACGCTGGTGGAGTCGTCGTCGACCGCGCCGGTGCGCCGCAGCACCGCCCGGATCCGGGCGACGACCTCCTCCAGGCTGAAGGGTTTAGTGACGTAGTCGTCGCCGCCGACCGTGAGCCCGGTGACCTTGTCCTCGACGTCGTCGCGCGCGGTGAGGAAGAGCACGGGGACGTCACGGCCGCGCTCGCGCAGCCGGCGGGTCACCTCGAAGCCGTCCATGTCCGGCATCATCACGTCGAGCACGACCAGGTGCGGCCGGTGCTTCTCCGCCTGCGCCAGCGCGGTGATGCCGTCCGCGGCGGTGGCGACGTCGTAGCCCGCGAACCGGAGCGACGCGCTCAGCAGGTCGCGGATCGACGGCTCGTCGTCCACGACGAGCAGGCGCGGGGCGGGGCTGGCTGCGGTCACACCCGGACAATGTCGCGCCAGCCTGGGAAGTTCCTGGACGCGGGCCGTAGGCGGGTGCCGTGCGCCCGTCCGAGGTGGGGCGCGCACCCGCGTACGGACCGTCGTCCTCCACAGGCGCGCCCTCGACCTCTCGCGGCACGCACCGCGCCGGGCAGGGTGCGGGGGTGGACCTCAGGGTGCTGGCAGCGGAGCAGGACGGGGTGCTGACAGCCGCGCAGCTGCGGGACTGCCGCGTCAGCCGTGCCGTCGAACGTGGCCATGTCGACGCGGGCCGGTGGCTGCGGGTGCGCCGTGGGGTGGTGCTCGTCGACCCTGCGAGGGCGGGGTCGAACCCCGGCTGGGTGGCTGCCCGTGCGGTGGCGCTCGCCTGCCCGGACGCCGTGGTGGCCGGGCGGACAGCGGCGCGCCTGCACGGGATGGACGGGGTCCCGGACGGACCGGAGGAGGTGGTCGTCGCCGCGGGCAGGCCGCTGCGCCCGCGCCCGGACCTCGTCGCCCACCGGCTCCGCCTGGAGCCTCGCGAGGTCGTGACGCTGCGGGGCATCCAGGTGACGACGCCGGCCCGCACCCTGGTCGACCTGGTGCTGCGCGCGGACCGGCCGGCGGCGCTGGCCATGCTCGACGCGGCGCTCCGGCGAGGGCTGGTCGCGGAGACGGACCTGCCCGCGCTCCGCACGGCCTGCACCCACCGGCCGGGAGGTGCGGCAGTCCGTGACCTGTGGGACCTGGCCGACGGTCGTGCGGAGTCGGTGCTCGAGAGCCGGGTCCGCCTGCGCTGCGTCGATGCAGGGCTCGTGCCTGACAAGCTGCAGCTCGTCGTGCGCGACGACCACGGGGCAGTCGTCGGGCGGGCCGACCTCGCCTACCGGCTGCCGGGCGGGGCCGGCTGGCTCCTCGTGGAGGCGGACGGGGCCGGGGTGCACGGATCACCGGACGCGCTGCACCGCGACCGGACCCGGGCCAACGCGTTGACCGCGCGCGGCCACCTGCTGCTGCGCTTCACCTGGCGCGACACGCTCGACCCCTTCACCATCCCGCAGGCCGTCCGCGCCGCCCTGCGCGCCGCCGCCCGAGGGAACGAGCCTCGGCTCGGCGCTGCGGGTGGCTCGGAGTGAGTCGTTGTGGTGGCTGGGACAGCGGTTCTGGGCCGCCCGCGGCTCGGAGTGAGTCGTTGTGGTGGCTGGGACAGCGGTTCTGGGCCGCCCGCGGCTCGGAGTGAGTCCTTGTGGTGGCTGTTCGGCCGGTTCTGGGTCGCTTGTGGCTCGGAGTGAGTCGTTATGGTCGTCGGCCGGGCGGATCTTGGTCATACGCGGCTCGAAGTGAGTCATTGTGGTCGCGAGGCGGCGGGTCTGGGTCGCTGGGGGCTCGGAGTGAGCCGTTCCTGGCGCCCGCCCCCTCACCGCGCCAAGGCCCAGGCCACGCCCAGCAGCACGACGGACAGCACGAGGCGGGCCAGGTCGGCGCGGGCGAGGCGGCGGTGCAGGCGCGGGCGGTCGGCGGCCGCGGCGCGGAGGACGGCCTCGTGGGCGGGGACCGCGGCCAGGGCGGTGACGGCGAAGGTGGCCAGCACGAGCCCGAGCGCCGCGAGCGACCACGGTGATGGGTCGACGGCCGCCATCCCGACGGAGGCGACGGCGAGCAGGCCGTACACCGGGGCGACGGCGACGCTCATCCGCCGCATGTGGTCCTGGTGCCCGGCGAGCCCGTCGTCGGAGCCGGACACCCGGGCCAGCGCCGGGTAGACGACGAGGTGGACGACGGTCTCGAGGCCCGTGTGGGCCGCGGCCGCGACGAGCAGCAGCTGCGCCCACCAGGCGGCGTCAGGCACTGCTCAGCCGTCCGCGGCCGGCGCGGTCAGTCGAGCGCGGCCGCGACGTCCGCGGCGCCGCCGGCCAGGTCGTCGGCGTCCACGATCCGGTAGGCGTAGCCCTGCTCGGCGAGGAAGCGCTGCCGGTGCTGGGCGAACTCCTGGTCCTGGGTGTCGCGGGCGACGACGGCGTAGAACCGGGCGGTGCGGCCGTCGGCCTTGGGGCGCAGGACGCGGCCGAGCCGCTGGGCCTCCTCCTGCCGGGAGCCGAACGCGCCGGACACCTGGATGGCCACGGCCGCCTCGGGCAGGTCGATGGAGAAGTTGGCGACCTTGCTCACCACGAGCGTCGTGATCTCGCCGGAGCGGAACGCGTCGAACAGCCGCTGGCGCTCCTTGACCGTCGTCTCGCCCTTGATGAGCGGGGCGCCGATCCGCGCGGAGATGTCGTCGAGCTGGTCGATGAACTGCCCGATGACCAGCGTCGGCTCGCCGCGGTGCTTCTCGACGAGCTGCTCGACGACCTTGGTCTTCTGCTCCGAGGTCGCGCACAGCCGGTAGCGCTCGTCGGGCTCGGCGACCGCGTAGACCAGCCGCTCGTCCTCGGGCAGGGTCACCCGCACCTCGACGCAGTCCGCCGGCGCGATGTAGCCCTGGTTCTCGATGTCCTTCCAGGGCGCGTCGAAGCGCTTGGGCCCGATGAGGGAGAACACGTCGCCCTCGCGGCCGTCCTCGCGCACCAGCGTGGCGGTGAGGCCCAGGCGGCGGCGGGCCTGCAGGTCGGCGGTCATCCGGAAGATCGGCGCGGGGAGCAGGTGGACCTCGTCGTAGATCACCAGGCCCCAGTCGCGGGCGTCGAACAGCTCCAGGTGCGGGTACGTGCCCTTCCGCCGGGTCGTCATCACCTGGTAGGTGGCGATGGTGACGGGGCGGATCTCCTTGCGCTGGCCGGAGTACTCGCCGATCTCGTCCTCGGTGAGCGTGGTGCGGCGGACGAGCTCGTCCTTCCACTGCCTCGCCGAGACGGTGTTGGTGACGAGGATGAGGGTCGTCGCCTGGGCGCGGGCCATCGCGCCGGCACCGACCAGGGTCTTGCCGGCGCCGCAGGGGAGCACGACCACGCCGGAGCCGCCGTGCCAGAAGCCGTCGACGGCCTCGGCCTGGTACGGGCGCAGGTCCCAGGCGACGCCGCCGTCGGAGTCGTGGCGGTCGAGGTCCATGGCGTGCGCCTCGCCGTCGACGTAGCCCGCGAGGTCCTCGGCCGGCCAGCCGAGCTTGAGCAGGACCTGCTTGATGTTGCCGCGCTCGCTCGGGTGCACGACGACGGTGTCGACGGCCACCCGGGCCCCGACGAGCGGGATGACCTTCTTGCTGCGCAGCACCTCCTCCAGCACCGGCTGGTCGAGGGCGGTGAGGACGAGGCCGTGCTCCTCGTGCTTGGACAGCTGCAGCCGGCCGTAGCGGGACATCGTCTCGGCGACGTCCACGAGCAGGGCGTTCGGCACCGCGTAGCGAGAGTACGTGAGCAGGGAGTCGACGACCTGCTCGGCATCGACCCCGGCCGCGCGGGCGTTCCACAGCCCGAGCGGGGTGAGGCGGTAGGTGTGGACGTGCTCCGGGGCCCGCTCCAGCTCCGCGAACGGCGCGATCGCCCGCCGGCACGCCGGTGCGTCGGGGTGGTCGACCTCGAGCAGCAGGGTCCGGTCGGACTGGACGATCAGGGGGCCATCGGTCACGTAGGTCAGAACCCGCTGCCGAGGCCCGCTGTTCCGAGACCCAGGACGATGATGAACACCACGTAGCCGATGATCAGCAGCAGCCAGAAGGCGAACCCCACCGCGAGCAGGATCCACGACCAGCGGACGAAGGACCGGGCGCCCTGGACGTCGTCCCGGGTCTTGCCGATGGCGACCGCGGCGAGGATGACGCCGACGATCGACAGCAGGTTGCCGCACAGGAAGATCGCGACGCCGTTGAGGACCGTCCAGAGGATCGCGCTCGACCGGACCTTCTCGGCCTCGGGCGACAGCGGCGGCGGGCCGTAGGCGTAGGGCTGCGGGGTCGACGTGTACTGCGCGCTCTGCCCGTAGCCCTGCCCGTAGGGCTGCTGCTGGCCGTACGGGTGGGACACGCCCGGCTGGCCGTAGCCCTGCTCGGGAGCGGCGTAGGGAGAGCCGGCGGAGGGGGAGCCGGCGTAGCCGGAGGCGTCCGAGGGCGGGGCGGGCTGCGACGCGCCCGGCTTGGTGAGCGGGACCCGGGACGGGGACCCGGTGCCGTACGGGTCGTCCGAGGAGGAGGACGACGGGGCGGCCGGCGGCTGCGCGGGCGGGTACGGCGCGGCCGGCGGGTACGCGGCGGGGGTGGCGTCGCCGCCCACGGCGCTCGAGCCGGCGCGCCCGGAGCCGGCCGACGCAGGGGTCTGGCCCGGGTCGTCCCAGGAGAAGCCGCCGAGGACGGAGTCCTGGGAGTCGGAGGCGCGCGAGGCCCCGGCGTCGTCCTGCGGGCGGTCGTCGTGGTCGCTCATCGTCGTCCTCTCCTCGGGCGGGCGGACGGCTCTGGCCGGCGGCCCTCGTGGGCGGTCATCCTTCCACCTCGGGCACGACGGCCACGCCGGTGACCCGGTGCACGGAGAAGGTGCGGGGACCGGTCCGGCCCGCCTCGACGGCGGTCAGGCGGCCGCCGGCCAGGGTGAGCGGGTCGAGCAGGCGCCGGGTCGTGCGGCCGGTCTCGTCGACGTAGCCGACCCACACCGGGCGCCGCGCGCTGACGGCGTCGCGGAGCACCTCCAGGCTCACCCGGGGGTCCAGGTAGGGCAGCTCGACGCTGCCCGGGCGGGGCCCGGACTCGGCCAGCCGCCACCGGCCGACCGCCTCGGCGAGCTCGTCGTCCGACGGCGGGCGGGGTGCGGTCACCGCCACCGGGCGGCGCCGGCGCGCGGCCGCGCGTCGG
>NZ_JBBEOI010000157.1 GCF_037860755.1 Aquipuribacter hungaricus
CGACGGCGCCGCTCCCCCGCCCGTCCCGCCCCGCCGCGCGGCCCGTCGTGGTCCCCGCGCTCGCCGCAGCCGTCGCTCCTGACCAGCCCACCCCCGTCGCCGCGCCGTCACCGACCACGACCGAGACCCCGACGGGCCGGGCGACCACCGCGCCCCCCTCGTCCGGCAGCTCGGACGCCCCGACCGCAGGGGCGAGCGCTGCCGTCACGCCCGAGGCGCTCGGACGGACGGCCCCGGCCGGGTCGGTCTGGAGCCGGGCGGGCATCGCGGCGGTCCTGGCCGGCGTGCTGCTGCTCGGCGCCGCCGGCACGGCCACGGTCCTGGGGCGGGGCACCGGGGGCCGGCACACCCGCTGACCCCGTCCGGCGACCCCACGGACCGCCCCGCCAGGAGCAGAGACCCGCTAGCCCCGCAGCAGCGCGTCGACCGCCTCCCGCGTCGGCAGCGACGGCACCGCCCCACGGGTCCGCACGGTCAGCGACCCGGCCGCCACCGCACGGGGCAGCCCGTCCGCGACGGAGCCGCCGGTCGCGAGGTGGGCCGCGAGCACCCCGGTGAAGGCGTCCCCCGCCCCGGTGGTGTCGACGACCTCGGCGGGCCGGCCCGGCACGCGCACCACGCCGCCGGACCCGGCGTGCAGCGCACCGGCGGCGCCCAGGGTGACGACGACGTCGGCCACGGAGCCGGCCAGGTGGCGCGCCGCGGCCTCCGGGTCGTCGGACCCCGAGAGCGCGGCCGCCTCCGTCTCGTTGACGACGAGGACGTCGACGAGGGCGAGCAGGTCCTCCGGCAGCGGGTGGGCGGGGGCCGCGTTGAGCACGACGGTGCGCCCCGCCGCGCGGGCCACCTGTGCCGCGTGCCGGACGAGCCCGGTCGGGACCTCCAGCTGGCAGAGCAGAACCGACGCCGACCGCACGAGCTCCTGCGCGGCCGGGTCGAGCTGCTGCCGTGACCCGTTGGCCCCCGCGTCCACGACGATGGCGTTCTCGCCGGCCGCGGACACCACGACCAGGGCCGTGCCGCTGGGCCCGGCCACCCGCGCGACGCCGGTCGCGTCGACCCCCTCCTCGGCCATCGACGCCAGCAGCCGCCCGCCGGCCGCGTCGTCGCCGACCGCCCCGACGAAGCAGGTCGTGGCCCCCGCCCGGGCGGCGGCCACGGCCTGGTTGAGGCCCTTGCCGCCGACGTGCTCCTCGCGGCCGGTCGCGGCCACCGTCTGGCCCGGGGCGGGGATCGAGTCGACCCGCAGGACCAGGTCGAGGTTCGCGCTGCCGACCACGGTGACGTCTCCCACGCCGCCGAGCCTCGCAGCAGACCGCGCGCGCCGCGCCCCCCGCGGTCCCGCGTGCCTCCCGCGTGCCTCCCGCGCCCCCCGCGCCTGGAATCCCGACGACGGCCACCGGCTTGGCACCGGCGTGAGCGCACCCACGGTCCACGCCGTCCACGAGAACCCGCTGTGGTGGCCGCCCTTCGCCGCCGCCTTCGAGGCGGAGGGTGTGCCCGTCCGGCAGTGGCTCCTCACCGGAGACGAGCCGCTCGACCTCACCGGCACCCCGCCCGAGGGGGTCTGGTGGTCGCGGATGTCCGCCTCTTCGCACACCCGGGGCCACACCCGTTCCGTGGCGCACTCCCGTGCGCTGCTGCGCTGGCTCGAGGGGCACGGCCGTCGCGTGGTCAACGGCTCCGCGGTGCTCGAGCTGGAGGTGAGCAAGGTCGCCCAGGACGCCGCCCTGCGGGCCGCGGGGGTGCCGACGCCCGTGACGGTCGCGGCGTTCGGCCCCGAGCAGGTCCTCGCCGCGGCCCGCGCGGTCATGGCCGCGGGCGCGACCTCCGTGGTCACCAAGCACAACCAGGGCGGCAAGGGCCTGGGGGTCCGCCGCTTCGACGACCTCGGCGACCTCGAGCGCCACCTGGCGAGCTCGGACTGGGTCGAGCCGGTGGACGGCGTCGCGCTCGTGCAGGAGTACGTCGCCCCGGCCGAGCCGTTCGTCACCCGGGCGGAGTTCGTCGGCGGCCGGTTCCTCTACGCCCTGGCGGCCTCGACGTCGCAGGGCTTCGAGCTGTGCCCGGCCGACGCGTGCGGCGTGGACGGCGCCCCGCTGTTCCGGCTGCGGGAGGGTCACGTGCCCCCGCTGCTCGAGCGCTACGAGGCGTTCCTGGCCGCGACCGGCATCGAGGTCGCCGGCATCGAGTACATCGAGGCCGCGGACGGCCGGGTCGTCACCTACGACGTCAACACCAACACCAACTACAACCCCGAGGTCGAGTCCGCCGCCCCGCGCAGCGGCCCGCGCGAGATCGCCCGGTTCCTGCGCTCGCTCGGCTGACCCGCCCGGACGCGGGACGAGCCCGGTCCCCTCTCGGGGGCCGGGCTCGTCGTGGTGCTGGTGCTGGGTGGTGCTCGGTGCGTCGGCGCCTCAGTACGAGGGCTGCGTCTGCGGGTTGAAGTCCTCGGCGTACTTGCCGGCCTTGCCGCTGGCCACCCGACGGTCCTTGACCTCGAACACGTCGAAGCCCTGCTGGATGTCGTTGGAGTAGACGTAGCCGTCGTAGTAGTACGAGGACCAGGAGCCGCCGAGCACGAGCGCCTCGGCGGACAGCGGGCCGCGGTCGAACCACGCCAGCTCGACCGGGTTGGCCGGGTCGGTGAAGTCGAAGACCGAGGTGCCGCCCTGGTACCAGGCCTGGACCATGATGTCCGCGCCCTTGACCGGGATCAGCGAGCCGTTGTGGGCGACGCAGTTCTCGGTGCTGGACTGGGTACGGGGGATCTTGTAGTAGCTGGCGAAGTCGAGCTGGCCGGCGCCCGAGAGCTCGTAGATCGCGTTGGCGCCCTTCTCCGGGCCGACGGTCGGGTTGCACGTCGCCGCGCCGCCGCCGCCGAGCTCGTCGGTGAAGACGACCGTGGAGGCGTCGTTGTTGAACGTCGCGGAGTGCCAGAAGGCGAAGTTCTCGGTGTCGGCGACGCGGTCGAGGACCTTGGGGGCAGCAGGCGTGCTGATGTCCATGATGACGCCCTCGCCCATGCAGGCGCCGGCGGCGAGGTCCTTCTCCGGGTACGCGGTGATGTCGTGGCAGCCCGCCGTGGTCGGGGTGAGCCCGCCCTCGGGGAACAGGACCGGGGTCGCGACGACGGCCGCGGCGGCCGGGTCGGCGACCGGCACCTTGACGATGGAGATCTTGTCGTGGGGAGGCTGGCAGCGCGCGATGCCCACGTTCGGGCCGTAGGACGACACGTAGACGTAGATGTCGTCGCCGTCCGGCACGAGGGTGTGGGTGTGCGAGCCGCAGTCGGTCTCGACGGCCTTGACGTAGCGGGGGGCGGCCGGGTTGCTGATGTCGAAGATCCGGATGCCCTCCCAGTAGGCACCCGTGCCCGACTGGGCCGCCGTAGCGGCAGCGGAGCTGCAGCTGTCGTCGGTGCGGCGGGAGTCCACGGACAGGAACAGCAGGTCACCCTGGACGGTGATGTCGTTCTGCGAGCCCGGGCAGACGACCTGCACGACCTGCTTGGGCTTCCGGGCCTGCTTGATGTCGTACACGGTGAAGCCGTTGTAGTTGCCGGCGAAGGCGTAGTCGTCCTTGAACGCCAGGTCGCTGTTGTAGGACGCGACGTCGGCGAAGGCGCCCGACTTGGGGAGGTTCGCCAGCAGCGTCATGTTGCTGCTGGCGGTCTCGCCGACCTCGAGGACGTCGTCGGTGCCCGAGGCGGTGGCAGGGCCCGCGAGGGCGGCGCCACCGAGCCCCACGGCCACGGCGGCCGCGAGGGCGAGCGCCCGCATGCGCGGGCGGAGTGCGGTACCTGTCATGTAGCTGACCTCCGAGGTGGGATCGCACGGGTGCCGGCACGGACGCCGGCGGGGCCCGAGCCTGCGTGACTGGGGGTGACCCGCAGCCTTGCCCACGACCCCGAGAAGCCGACAGATCCGACAGATAACGGATCGGTAACGATGTACAGAAAATCGCTTGGGCCATCGTCAGCCCCTCGTGGGGCGTCCCGCAGGCTGACGTATGGTCCGGGCGACGGAAGGAGCACCGTGCCGACTCGCCGCACCGCCGCCCTGGGGGCGCTCGTCCTCGCTGCCACGCTCGCCGGCTGCTCGTCCGACGCGACCGAGGCCGTGGCGCCCCCGTCGGCCAGCGCCGGCTTCACCGCCGGCGAGGTGCCCGTGCTCGTCCCCGGCAGCCCCGGGGAGCCGACGACCACGCTGGCGCCGGGCGAGGAGGGCGAGGTCGCCAACCCGGCCGTGTACAGCGACGCCGACGTCGCCTTCGTCATGGACATGGTCCCCCACCACACCCAGGCGCTGCGCCTGGCCGAGCTGGCGCCGGACCGGGCGCGGGACCCCCGCGTGCTGGCCGTCGCCGAGCGCATCGCCGCCGGCCAGGGCCCGGAGATCGAGGTCATGCAGGCGTGGCTGCAGACGCAGGGGCTCCCCCCGGCCGACGAGGAGGGCGACCACACCGACCACCAGGGCATGCCCGGCATGACCACCGACGAGCAGATGCTCCGGCTCGTCGCGGCGGAGGACGGCGAGTTCGACCGGATGTTCCTCGAGCTCATGACCACCCACCACGAGGGCGCGATCCAGATGGCGCAGGACGCCGTGGACGCGCGCAACCCCGTCGTGACGGAGATGGTCGACGAGGTCGTCGCCTCCCAGGGCGCGGAGATCGACCGCATGCAGCAGGTCCTCGCCGGTCTCGGCTGAGCCCCGGCGCGCTCCCGGCGCGCCGCCCGGCGATCGCGCGGCACGCCTTCTCAGCGGCGGGGCCGCTGCGGAGGGGGGGACTGCCCGCCGAGCACGAGGTGCACCTCGACGACGTCGCCGAGCTCGATGCCCTCCGCGCGACGGACGGCGTCCTTGAGCGGCACCACGTAGCCGCCCTGGCGGGGCCACAACGACGTGGTCCACGTCGTGCCGCCCACCCGGAGCGTGGCCGGGACCATGCCCCAGCCGTACGTGACGGCGGCCGCTGCCTGCTGGACGTCGGCCGCGACGTCCGGCGGCAGGGCCACGAACCGGTACGGGGCGGGGCCGCGCCACTCGACGACCTCGCCCGAGAACGTCAGCTCCACGCCGACGAGCGTAGGCAGCCCCTCCGACGACCGGCAGCGGACGCACGAGAGGCCCACCCCCTGGTGGGGGCGGGCCTCTCGCGACAGGGGTGGAGGTGGCGGGAATTGAACCCGCGTCCGACGGTGAACGACCAGGGCTTCTCCGGGTGCATCTCGCAGCTGATTTTCTCGGCCCCGGCGATCACGCGAGCAAGTCGCCGACAGGCCCAGTCGTGTCAGTGTCGGACCGACCCCCACGACGAAGGTCGGACCCAGTGGCTCCTTAGTCGACGCCGGTACCTGGGGCAGGAGCATCCCCAGGCCGACGGACCTCTGCTAGTCCCCGCTCAGGCGGCGAGGGAGAAGTCGCTGCGCTTGGAATCGGCAGCTATTGGTTTCACAGGAACGTTTACGAGATGACCTGTGCTTCTCGACCCGCTTCCCCTGGCGCGACAACCGCCGTCGAAACCTGTCACCCCCTGTGGAGTTTTCAGACTCGGGGCCAGTGTAGCCCCGCCCCGCGGCGGCTGCGAGCGGGTTCTCCTCAGCGCAGCAGGCCCTTGAGCCGGTGGGCGCCGCCGCGCAGCACCCGTCGCGCGACCGGCGTGCCGCGGCCGACCGCGTCCTTGACGGTGGCGCGCGGCCGCAGCAGAGCGCGGGCCGGCAGCGGGCTCAGCCGGATCGACGCGGCCGTCCACTCGGTGCGCTGCGCCCGCCGGTAGAGCTGCTTGACCCGGGTGAGCGAGGGCCGGCCGCCGCTGACGGCGCCGGTGGCGATCGGCACCAGCTGGAACGGCCCGGCGAGGGGGACGATGCGCTGGCGCACGCCCTGGCCGACCTCCCACGGGAAGCCCGCCCAGGCCTGGACCTCCGCGTCGGTGGGCAGCTCCCAGAACAGCCGCATCACCGAGGTGAGGGCGAGGTGGACGTCCACGTGCAGGTACGGGTTCTGCCGGTCGACGGGCAGGTGGTCGACGTAGGCGTCCACCGTGCGCCACACCAGCGGCAGCCCCCAGGCCTCGACGGCCTCCTTGCGGCCCGGCTTGAGGACGGGCACCACGCCGTCGGGCGTCTCGTCGTAGCGGGTGAGGGTGCCGTGGTCACCGGAGCAGAAGATCTCGATGAGCGCGAACTGCGCGATGCCCAGCGGCGAGCCGCCCGGTCGCAGGCTGTCCGGCAGGTAGGCGGGCCCGCCGACCGGCACCCGGTCCTCGCCGGTGGGGACCGCGTCGCCGCGGGAGTCGAAGAAGTACGCCTCGCGGTGACCGGCCCACGGCGAGGCGCTGGCGTCCAGGCCGAAGAACAGGCCGTGCGACAGGGCCGAGCCCTCGGTCTCCTGCTGCAGCTCCAGCAGCACGTCGTGCTGCGTGCCCCGCCAGCCGACGTCGACGAAGGCGTGCGGGGTCCCGTCGAGCAGGCCCTGCTCGTGCAGGTACCGCATGACGACCGCGCGGTGGCCCTCCTGCGCCGCGGCCAGGGTGCCGTCGGCCTCGATCCGGTCGAGGGTCTCGAACAGCGGGCGACGCTGGGTCGTCGAGCGCCACACGTCGGGCCCGGCGCCGGAGGCGGCGACCACCCGCTCGACGACGTCCGCAGCCAGCCCGGTCCGCTCGAGGATGTCGATGTTGCTCACCCCGTCCGAGGACAGCCCGATGAGGCTGTGCCAGACCTGCGGGTTCTTCGTGGGGCTGGCGACCACCCGGTTCCACACCAGGCGGCTGGCGTAGAGGTAGTGCAGCTCCACGTCGATGCCGAGCCGGGGGGCCAGGCGCTCGGCGATGCGCAGCAGCACCTGGCCGTCGCGGGCGACGAAGTAGACCCGTCGCAGCCCCTCGGCCTCGGCCCGGCGGAGCACCCAGGTGACGAACGCGGTGAGCACGGGCGCCATGACGCCTGCGGCGACCCCGACCAGGGCCTCCTCGCGCTCCCCCTGCGGCTCCACGTGCAGGCGGGCGAGCCGCGAGGCGCCGGCCATCCCGGCGGTGAGGCCGTCGGTGGAGGTGCGGTGGCGCTGCAGCGCCTGCTCGTAGCGGGTGGGGTTGGCCGCGGGCAGGAACACGCTGCGCACCCCGGCGCTGGTGGCGCCCTTGACGTCGGCGCGCAGGTCGTTGCCGTGGTGCAGCAGCGAGCCGGCGGGCACGCCCTCGGCGTCGGCGACGACGCCGTACAGCCCCCCGCTGCGCTTGGTCTCCCCGTGCGCGTGCGAGACGTAGAGGACGTCGCCGGGCAGGAACAGGCCGTGATGGACGAGCTGGTCCTCGATGAACTGCGCGGGCAGGTACATGTCGCTGACGTAGACGACGGACCCGGTGCGGCTGCGGTGCTCCTGGACCAGGCGGACGCCGGCGGGCACGGGCTGCAGCAGCCCGGCCTCGACCTCCATCTCCAGCTCCGCCAGGGCCTCCCGGGCCTCGCGCGGCAGCCCGAGGGCGGCGACGAGCTCGGTGCAGATCCGCTCGAGGGTGGTCTCGGCGCGGTGCCAGTGCAGCGCCCGGCTCTCCGCCCACGCGCGTGCCTGGCTGTAGGCCTGGGGCGAGCAGGCCACGAGCCCGCGCTCCACGGCGCGCCGCCCGACCAGGTCGAACACCGCCGCGGGCGGGCTCACCGCGCGCACGAGCACGGTCTCGAAGACGTCGAACGTGACGACCTCGTCGCGGGGGCCGCCGGCCGCCGTGCCCGTGGCCCCGAGGGCCTCGACGTTCTCCGCGCCTGCTGCAGTCCCGGTGTCCACGCGCTGATCCTGCCGGACGCCGGAGGGCCGTGAGGTCCTCCGACCGGTCCGGGTGCTCAGCCCTGGCGCTTGCGGACCTCGCCGACGGCCCGGTCGGTCTCGCGCTGGTCCTGCCGCTCGCGCAGCGTCTGCCGCTTGTCGTAGGCCTTCTTGCCCTTGGCGACGGCGATCTCGACCTTGGCGTGGCTGCCCTTGAAGTACAGCTGCAGCGGGACGATCGTCAGCCCGGTGCCGGACATGGCGCCCATGAGCTTCTCGATCTCGCGCCGGTGCAGCAGGAGCTTGCGGCGGCGCCGGGCGGCATGGTTGGTCCACGTGCCCTGCGTGTACTCGGGGATGTGGACGCCCTCGAGCCACACCTCGCCGTCCTCGACCGTCGCGTAGCCGTCGAGCAGGCTCGCCCGACCGGCACGCAACGACTTGACCTCGGTCCCCCAGAGGACCATGCCGGCCTCGAAGGTGTCCTCGATGTGGTAGTCGTGACGTGCTTTGCGGTTGCTGGCGACGACGGTGCGCCCCGGGTCAGCGGGCATCGGACCATTCTGCCCGACGGGCGCCGTCCGGCCCTACCGGGTTCCCGGGGGCCGCCGTCGGAGGCGCTGCAGCGACCCGGTCAGAGGTAGCGCATCGGGTCGACCGGCGTGCCCGCGACCCGGGTCTCCAGGTGCAGGTGGCAGCCGGTCGAGCTGCCCGTGGTGCCGATGTAGCCGATGACCTGACCGCGGGTGACGTTCCCGCTGGTGACGGCGAAGCGGCTCTGGTGGGCGTAGGCGGTGGCGAGCGAGCTGCCGCCGACGTTGCCGTGGGAGATGACGGTGAAGTTGCCGTAGCCGCCGCCCCAGCCCGCGGACACGATGCGGCCGTCGGCGGCCGCCCGGATCGGGCTGCCGCACGGGGCGGCGAAGTCGGTGCCGGTGTGCAGCTTGCGGACCCCGGTGATGGGGTGGATGCGGTACCCGAACTGCGAGGAGATCCGCCCGTCGGAGGGCCGGAGCAGGAAGCCGTCGCTCGCGGGCGGGGCCGGTGCGGCCGGCGGGCGCGGGGCGGCGCGCACCGGCGGCGGGGGC
>NZ_JBBEOI010000158.1 GCF_037860755.1 Aquipuribacter hungaricus
CACCCGCGCCAGCGCCGGCCGCGCCGCCTCCGCGTCCCCGCGCCGCGCGGCGGTCGCAACCTCAGCGGGCTTCACCCCGCGGCTGCCGCGCCCAGCGCCGCGGGACTCCAGCACCTGCAGGCCGTGCTTCCGCTCGAGCTCTCCGGTGATGCGCTGCGCGCGGGGCCGGTCGTTCCACGTGCTCGCCTTGGTGCCGTCCTCCCGCACCAGCGACACGGCGATATGGACGTGGTCGTTGCCGTTCGTCGACACCCCGTGCCGGACCGCGACCCACCGGCACGCCGCCCGACCGGCAGTCGCCCGCTCGCCTGCGGCGCCATCAGCGACGCCCTCGCCGGTCGCGTCTGCCACCTCGAGGTCCTGGCCGGTGAAGCCCATCTCCTCGACGAAGTCGTGGGCGATCGCCGCCCACCTCTCGTCGCTCAGCTGGCCCTCGTCCGCGCGAAGGCTGAGGGAGCAGTGCCACACCGACCCGCCGACGACGTCGACGCCGAGCGCCCGACGCGGGTGGTCGAGCTCGGCCGCGACGGCCAGGGCGGTCGCCCGGTCCAGGACGGGGGTGTCGTGCCACGCCATCACCGCCGGGTCACCGGCGACCAGGTGCGGCTCGGTGTGTTCGTTGCTGCGGCCCGGGCCCTGCAGGTAGGCCAGCAGCCCGCCCATCCGCTCCCCGCGCGTGATGTTCGGCATCACGACGACACCACCACCCGGAGCGCCGCGACGGCCTGCGCTGCAGCCCGTGCTGCCGTCGACGTGCCCGTGCGGGTCACTGCTTGGCCAGCCCGTCGATCGCCGAGTCGATCCGACCCACGACACGTCTGACCGCGGGCAGGACGGCGTTCGCTTCCGCGGGGAATCCGTCGCCGGCGTTCGCCTGGCGCGCGAGCTGGTTGACGTTGTTGCTCACCGCGGCCAGCAGCCGTCGCACGGCGAACAGCTCGGCCATCGCCGCACGCCGTTCCGTCGACGTCTCCCCCCGCACCGCCAGCGCCGACTCCACCAGCAGCCGCGGCACCGTCACCCCCTGGGCCAGCGCCAACTGCACCAGCAGCGCCTCCTCCTCCGGGCTCACCTTCACCTCGTGCCGGTGCTGTCGACCACCGACCACGTTCGCCCGGCGGCGACGCCCGAACACCCGCCGCGCGGGCGCCACCGACGGTGCTGCAGCAGTGCCTGCCGACGTCTCTACCGAGGTCCTGGCCGGCGTCGTCGACGGCGCGTCCTCGTCGCTCACCGCCCCACCTCCCCCGGCCCAGCGCAGCGACCCCGCCACCGCGGGGACACCACCAGTGTGCCGAGCCTGGCGCCGCAGGTCCAGGACCGCACCGCGGTTAGCCGTGCTAACCGCATAGCTTGCTCCGCTCTCCTGCTTCTCTGGGTTTGTCCCCAGCCTGCGCGGGGGTGGGTCTGTCCACAGCCTGCACCCGTCGTCCTGGTCGCGCCGGTGCAGGCTCCTACCGTCGCTCGGCATGACCACCAGCCACCCCGCACCGCTGGACACCGACCGCGTCGAGGCCGCCGCCCGCGCCCTACTCGAGGACAAGGTCACCGCCGTCCGCGCCCTCGCCCTCGCGCGCCGGCACCGCGACGACGCCCGTGCCGCCCTGGTCGCCGCCGAGCGCGACGACGCCACCGCCCACGCCGCCGCGCTGCGTGCCGGCTGGACCACCGAGGAGCTCCGGCGCGTCGGCCTCGACGCCCCCACCGCACGCACACCCGGACGCCCCCGCGGCACCCGGCACACCCCCCGACCACCCACCCGGGCGAGCACCCGACCCGACACCCGACTGGGCACCGCACCGGACACGGAACAGGACCCAGAACCAGGCGCATGACCTGCAGGACGCAGCACAGCTGCGACGCCTCTCCCAAGACCGGGTCGTCCTCGGCCCCCTCCCGGACCGGCTGACCGTCCCGCGCGCACGACCCAGTCGGCCACCCGGGCTGGGGGTCTCACCGACGCCCGGTCGACCGGAGGTCACCACGGCCAGGGGCGGCACCGCTGCGCTCTGCGGAGGCACCCGAGGTGATCCTTCCGGCCAAGAACGCGCCGGAAGCATCATCGGGGCCCGCCTCCTCCGGCCACCCCTGCCCGCGGTCAGGCTGCGCCTCGCCCGAACGACGGTGAGACCCCCAGCACCCCCCCGAGCGTCACCACCACGCCGCGCCCCCTCCAGGGCAGACACCGGCGCCCCGGAGGGCGCCGGGACAACCGAAGAACGCAGGGGCTCCGCCCCCACACCCCCGGCCCTCACTCCGATGAGGCGGGGAAGACCGCACACCCCCACCGACCAGCCACGAGAAGCCAGCAGACGCGACCGCACGAGGAGGCACGACATGAGCGCACGCCACCCAGACACAGGACCCGGCGACGAGGACGACAGGCGGGACCCGGCAC
This sequence comes from Aquipuribacter hungaricus, assembly GCF_037860755.1. Classification (NCBI taxonomy): domain Bacteria; kingdom Bacillati; phylum Actinomycetota; class Actinomycetes; order Micrococcales; family Intrasporangiaceae; genus Aquipuribacter; species Aquipuribacter hungaricus. Next base: position 2,399 of record NZ_JBBEOI010000158.1, read on the forward strand.
ATGTCCCTCCCCCGCAGCTGGTGCGCGCACTCGGCCTGCTCGACACCCTCCTCCTGCGCGACGACCTACCGTCCGAGGCCCGCCTCGCCCTCAGCGACGTCCACGCGCAGCTGCTCGACCTCAGCCCCGCCGACGCGTCCCCCGCACCCGCTACCAGCACCCGGCCGTGGACGTTCCTCGTCGACGAGGTCACCGTCGCCCTCGGCCGGCTCATCGCCCACCCCGACCCCGGCACACCACCCGCCACCGCCCACCGTCACGCCCACGCCGTCCGCGCCCTCCAGGCCGCCAGACACACGACGGCCGACACCGGTCCAGAACGCCGGCAGCCGCCCGACACCCCGCACGACACCCGGCCCGACGGCACCCCCATCTCACCGACGACCACAGCCGCAGCCGCAGCTACGACGACCGACGAGGAGACCCCGCGATGAGCACGCCCAGCCCCACCCCCGTCCCGGTACAGACCCCCCCTCCCCCGCTCGCACGCGCCCTGGACCTTCTCGACGGGCTCCTCCTGCGTGACGACGTCCCCACCGCCGTCCTCCTCGACCTCGGTGACACGTTCGACGACCTGCTCGACGTCCGCCCCGGCTACCCGCCCACGACCCCCACCGCCTCCACCGACCCCTGGCCCACCGTCCTCAAGCAGGTGTCCGCGGCGCTGCACGACACCGTCAGCACCGCTCACCCCACCGTCCCCCCAGCCACGGTCATCAGCTGGGCCCTCGCCCTGCGCACCATCCGCGCCACAACACCCACCACCGACGGAGGCACAGACGGCACCGACCCGGGCACGGGCGCGACGACCACGGACGTGCAGCGATGAGCATCACCGGAGTCGGAGCCCGCACCGACCCTTGGACCCGCGCCTGGCACGACATCGGTCACCGCGTCGCCGGCCTCCTCGAGAACCCGCAACCCGTGCCCGTCGACCTGCTCCCCCTCGCCGTCGCTAGTAACGCCGCCACCATTCGCAGCCTCGTCACCGTCCACCGCGACCTCACCCGCCGCGAGACCGCCAACCGGCCCACCGGGGACGCCAAGGCGACCGGCGCGGGCACCGCCAGCAGCGAGCGGATTACCGTCGAGCTGCTGGAGACCAACCCCGTCCGAGCACTCGGCATCGCCCTCGACCGGCACCCCGCCACTCCCGGCGTCGCGCTGAGCGACGTCCTCACCACCAACCCCCCGCCCGGGCCCGCGCGCCTGTGGCACGACCTCGCCCGCGCGGCCGTCGTCGCCGCCGACGTGTGGCGCAACGCCGACCCCGCCTCTAGGCCGCATCGCGACCAGGCCTGGTCACTTATGGCCGACGTCGCCGCCATCGGCCAAGGCCTCGCCCACCTCGACGACGACATCGCCCGCGCCGCCACCCGCATGCCCCACGCCGTCCAGGTCCAGCTCGGGACCACCCCCGGCGTCCTGTCCGACCGCTATGCCGCCGCAGCCACCGCCGGGCTGCGCGCCGCCGGAGAACGCACCCGCCACCTCGCCGCGCAGGGCCCCCTCCCGGACGTCGCCCCGCTGCGCCAGCCCTTCACCCGACCCGCCGCCGTCCGCCTCCCCGCGCACGTCCCCTACGCCCAGGCCGCCACCGTCGAGCTCCTCGATCGGGCCACCGGGCCCGTCAGCCCCCGCGACCTCACCTACCTCACCCGCGCGCAGGCCCGCCTGGCTGAGCACGCCGTCCGCCTCACCGACGACCCTGTTCTGGCCCACGCCGCCCGCCAGCACACCGCGCAGCTCCATGCCGTCACCGCACGCCAGCTCCAGACCGTGGAGCCCGCCAGCGACCAGCGCGCCCTGCACCAGGCACAAGCCCTCCTCACCTACCTCGCCGGCATGGACACAGCGCATCCCGACTCCGGCCGGGTCGCGGCCGCGATCGCCCGCAGCCAGCCGGACGTCGTCGACGCCCTCCACCGCGCCGCCCGGCACCAGCTCGCCGCCGGCACCTGGCTCGTCCCCAACCCCAACGAACGCGCCACCAGCAGCATCTGGGTCCGTCAGGCCCCGCAGTCCGAGTGGCAGCCGGACCTCGTGCACCGCCTCGTCGAGGCACGCACCACCGCGCACACCCTCGCCCAGGCCGGCGGGCCCAACCCCTTCCCCGACACCGATGCGGCCGTCGCCGTCGCCACCGCATGGCAGGGCCTCCCGCCCCGCCTCGCGGTCAACCCGCCCCCGTTCCGTCCAACCACCGCACGCCCCACCGCCCCCTCACGGGCGACCAACCGGGCGCACGACGTCGAACGGTGAACGGTCACCTCACGGGTCCGGCAGTTGCTGGACACGTCGCCCAGGGAACGAGCCCGAGCCCCAGCGGATGAGCGACTACCGGATCGGACGCGGCTAGGTCAACTGTTGGCGGCGGTGTACGCCGCCATGACCTCCGCCTTGATCCGGCCCCGGTCGGACACCGGGTGACCGTTGGCGCGGGCCCACTCCCTCACCGTCGCGTTGTCCGCACCAGCCGACGACCCGGACGGCTTCGACGACGCGCGTGCACCCCGTCCACGGTTACCCCCGGCTCGGCGGCCGTTCTCGACGAACTCCGCCACGCTCGAGCGCAGCCGGCTGGCGTTTGCCTCGCTGAGGTCGATCTCGTAGCTCACCCCATCCAGCGCGAAGGTCACCGTCTCCACCGCCGGCGAGCCGTCGATGTCGTCCACCAGGACCACGTTCACGTGCTGAGCCATGCAAGAACCACCCTCTGACGCAGGAAAGAAGCAGGGGTGCCCATCCTGGCCCTCACCCATCCAAGCCACCACGACCAGGCCCGCACCGGGCACCACAGATTGACAGCCTGCTCAGCATCCTCAGCGCGACGACGATCAGCCCCGGCAGAAGGATTGGGTCGGGCAATCCGCACTCATCGCTGATAGGTGGGTCGGAGTAGCTGCGTCGCGCTGGGGACCACACACTGCTGCCGAGGACGGTGAGTCGCCCCGGTGGTGCACCGTGTGTCACATAGCGCGCCTGTCCGGGACAACTAACCGGGCGGGTCTACTGGGACGACCACGGCGGGGTCCTGTTTACGCGGGTCGACGAGCTCGGGCTTTCCCAGTAAGCGGTCGGCTTCTGGGACGCCGGCTCGAGCCCGTGCTTGAGAGGCACGCCTGAAGCACAGAGGTGCATGCAAGCCCTTAGAGCCCTAATCGCCGAACATGCCGAAACCACGCCACCTCCAGCACGGCACCAATTGCAGCCAGTGCGGCACCCACCCAGAGCATTGCCGCGACGATCTGGGGGCTGCCTGTCGCGACGGTCGCCGGCCGAGCCACCTCTACACCGCCAGAGGTCGTGCCCAGCTCCACCTCCAGCTCACCTTCGGTGATCCGCTGATCTTCAGGCACGCCCACGTAGCTCACCAAGTACTGATCGCTGCGGCCGCATCCGCCGCCGTCCGTCACCACCCGCAGGGGGTCGTCGGTGCGGCTCAAGCTGCTCACGTACTCGACGTTCACCACACAGCGAGCGGAACCAGCGAACACCTGCGCCGCTCGCCTCATGTAGACGCCCTCCAAAACCAGAACGATTCCGCCCAAGAACAGAGGCATCAGGACGAGGACCTGCAAGAGCACCAGGCCAGCCGAGACCTTGAGTCGCATGCCCAACACCCTCCTTGACGGACTCTGCCCCCCGCAGCGCGTTCGGACGCCATCCCGCGTTCGCCGCACATCAGGCCGACCCCACAGGGGACCGTGTCCCTTTGGGGGGTCCCGGGTGGAGCGGGTGCGCGCCGGCGGCAGGGTGGTTGTCAGGCAACACGAGTACGCCGGTCGGCTGTCCGGACGGACCAGCAGTCGCGCGACTGTGTCTAGCGCTGAGGGACTCAGGTAGCGAGGTCGCCGGCCAACGCCTGTGCGCGATACGTCGACAGGAACGCGCAGAGCTCGGCCGGCGTGTACCCGTACGTCTCCATCAAGATCTGTCGACGATGCGAGGGGTCGACCACTTCGATGGCCACCATCTCAGCGCCGGGAGCGACCACTCGTGGCTCGAAGCCGGCGATGTGCCCCCACGTGTAGGTGCGACGTCGCCCGAGGGCCCGCAGGCTCAGTCCTTCCCGCGACAGCAGCAGAGGCCTCGCATCGCGAGGATGACGCTTATCGCTACTGCCAGCGTGACAGCGGCCGCCACGGCGAACCACGCCTGAGCCGATTCTTGGAACAGTGCCAGCGCTAACGACCCGGCAAGCAGCAGCACTCCAGTGATGACCGCCGTACGTAGAGGCCGCATCAGCCTGGCGGGGAACGACACCTCGCCGGGAAGACGTTCCCCCGGCCGGGCTGAACGCAGTGGGTCGACGCGCATGGTCGGATGTTGGCACCCCGCTCGTGCGCGCAGGAACGGAGCCACGAAGGCCGCCCCACAATCACCCGTCCCGCGACCAAGCTGTGAGGCAGCAGCCTCGCCGGCACCTCGGGGGCGCGCCGGCGATCTATCGGACACCTGCGGCCAGGCGGAGGTCGCCGGCTAACGATCGCCTAAGGGAGACGAAGCAGGGCTGGCGACCGCAGGGCCGGTCCTGGCTCAGGTTGATGCCAGGGCGCGTGCTGCCTGTAGCGCCAGCAGCGCGTTGAGCATCGCGCCGGCCACTGCTAGGGCAGTGACAGCCCACCCCACGCCGGATGGCAAGAAGGCGGGGGGTTCGAGCGCGAAGCGTGTCGCTAGGAGTACGACGCCAGCAGCGGAAAGAGCCAGCCAGCCGTGCATCGCCCGGCTGCGCGCTGCGCGGAGCGCGAGGCTGCGATCAGGCTCGTCTAGAGGCAGACGGCCGCGGTTGAGCGCCTTCAGCACTCGATGGCCCACCGCGCGATCCATGCTGGGCGGCCAGTGACGAGCGAGGGTCACGATCGTGCCGACCAAACCCATGAGAGTGAGCAGGCCGGCCACCCCAAGAACGAACCCCGTCACCGTGTGGGTACCCGGCGCTTGGCTACCTTCACTGGCCGCATGCAAAGAGTGTGCCTACCCCGTCAACACGGCACGCGGCAGCTTTAGGGAGGAAGGGGCAGGTGAGCAGGACCCGGTCAACGATCCCCAGCAGGCGATCCCCAGCTGACGAGTTCCAGGTGGCTGGTGTGCGGGCTGTCGACGAGCTGGTAGCGCTGGCTGATGGCGGGTGCTGAGTAGCGTGCAAGCCATGCCCATCAAGCTCGAGAACGTGGCCATCGCCGTCCGAGACCTCGAGGCGACTATCGCCTTCTTCGCCGACCTTGGGCTGACCGTCCTGGGCCGTGATGAGGTGAGCGGTGAGTGGGCCGACACCGCGGTCGGCCTCGACGGCAACCACGCCAAGATCGCTCTTCTAGAGACGCCGGACGGCAGCGGCCGGCTAGAGCTCTTCGAGTACGTCCACCCGGACGCGATCGAGACGGAACCCACGCTGCCGAACGAGATCGGCATGCACCGCGTCGCCTTCTCGGTCGATGACCTCGAGCACAGCCTCCAGATCGCGGCACGACACGGTTGCTACCCCCTCCGCGGTGTCGCGACCTACGGGGACGTCTACAAGCTCACCTACGTCCGCGGACCCAGCGGGATCATCGTGATGCTGGCGCAAGAACTCAAGCCGAGTTGATCACCCGCGGCCCCGAACATCCGGGCCGGGGTGCGCCCAGTCGTTAAGGCCTCGACTGTCGGGACGAGGCCGACTCTTGGCTGGCGCCGCGGCAAGCCCACGAGCGTCGAGCTCGACGTCGAGGCGATCCACAGCGGGATGGTCTTGCGGGAGCGTGCAGCTGCGATTGCTGACCGACCCAGGTGTGGAGGAGGGTGGCTGCCCAGGATGGTGGGGAGGTTGCTACCTCCCGCAGCCACCCCGTCGTCACGAGGAGGCCGTGGTGGAGACGCCGCTGCTGCGGGCTTTGAACGAGCCAGCCATCTCCGCCTACGAGCGTGAGGACGTCTCTGCCCTTCCCGGTCTGCGTGCGCTCGGGGCGGTGATGGCGCTGCACGGCATCGCCCGGAACGGCGGTCTGGTCGGTGGCGCCATCGAGAACCTCTTCGTCGGCCGACGAGGGCAAGCAGTCGATGACGCCATCGATGGCTTCGTCTGGCTCGACCTGGACGACGTAGCCGAGCTCATCGCCCGCGCCCGTGACGCCTACCTGCTGTCCCGCCCCACGGGCTCTGAGGACCTGTCCGACGATGACGCGGCGCTGTGGGAGCAGCTGGACGCGGCCTTCTTCGACATCGCCCCCTCCGCCCGCCTGGAGGTGGCGGTGACAGCTCGCCTGCAGGCGATCGCCCCCGAACTCGGTTCGTCGTGAGCAGCACGCTCATAAGTGTGCGCGGGGGTGCCGCTGAGAATCCCACTGCGGGACGGCCCAGCCGAACAGCTCGCCCGCGGTCAGCCGGCGCCAACTGTCGCCGCTAGTCGGTCGGCTACCGGTGAGAAGCGATGACGGGGGCGTCGAGGTCGGTGGCGTCCACGACGACGT
>NZ_JBBEOI010000159.1 GCF_037860755.1 Aquipuribacter hungaricus
CTTGGCCTCGGCGGCCTGGCGGGAGCGGGTGGCCTCCTCGGCGGCGGCGACGCGGGCGGCCTCGATCCGGGCGGCCTCGGCCTCGGCGGCGGCGAGGACGTCCTCGGCACCGGCCAGGCGGGCCTCGATCGCGGTCTTCTGCCCGGCCAGGTCGGCCTCCATGGCCGCGACCTGCTCGAGCTCGACGGCGGCGGCGGCCTGCAGGGCCTCGAGGTCGTCGGTGGCCTCCTTGAGGTCGCTGAGGCTGACGGAGCGGCGCTCGGCCATGACGGTCAGCGTGCTGGTGGACGTCGCGTAGCTGCCGACGCTGCCGACGAGGGCCACAAGTTGCGGGTCGACGCCGCCGCGCTTGTACGTCTCGACCGCCAGGGCACCGAGCTCGTCCTGCATGGCCTCGACCGCGGTGGCCTGGCTGGCGACGCGGGCCTGGGCGGCGGCCACGTGCTGCTTCTGGGCCTCGGTCTGCACCCGCGCCTCGTTGTACGCCTCGGCGGCGACCTCGACCTCGCGACCGAGCTCCTGCACCTCTGCGCGGGCGTCCTCGACGTCGGAGGCCTGGGCTGCGGGCGCCACGAGGGTCACGGCCATCACGGTCGCGGCTGCGAGCGCGCAGCGGGAGAGCATCGGGTGCAAGGGGGTTCCTCCGGGCAGGGCGGGGCCAGGTCCGGGAGGAGCGACCGGGCTGGTCCATGTGTCGGGCGGGGCGGCTCGGGGAGCGCAGTGCATAACGAACTGGTCACGGACGATACCCCAGCGCGCTCCGGAGGGAAGGGGTACCTGGGGACGACGGCCGCCGTCCACCAGGGGGCCTGCCCCCCGTCCCACCTGCAGGAGCCCCCTGACGAGCCTGCCCGGGGGGCTCGCTCGGGCCTCCGACGGAAGGCCCCGGAGGGGGGCCGCGGCGTGCTGGACTGGCACGCCGGACCGCCGCGCCCGAGAGTCACGGTAAGTGTCATGGCTGTCTCTGACGGTGGGAGGTCTGCCGCACGGTGGCTCCACGCGGGACGGCGGGCCGCGGGGCCGGGGGTGCGACGACGTGCCTGATGGGCGAAGGGTGCAGCCCACCTCGGCTCCCACCGGGCGGCGAGGGCCCTGTCCTGTCCTCCGGTGCCCGACGGGTGTGACCCAGACAGCCGACTTCCTGTGGACGACGGCGCGCACCGGGGCGCCGGGCGTCCTGGGGGCCGCCGCCCGACGCCGCCGGGCCGGCTCTCCCCCTCGGTCATGGCTCGGCGTTCCTTCCGCGCCGGTCCCCGTGGTCGGCCGGACGGCCTTGAGCCGGCCGCCGTGTGAGATATGCCCCACGCGAGGGGGCGCCCGCCGGGCCGGTCAGGAGCGGTCCGCGCCCTTCCCGGGGCCGGGGACGGTCGGCCGCAGGAAGTCCACGAGGAGGGCGGACAGGTGCTCCGGAGCGTCCTCGGGGACCCAGTGCCCGGCCCCCTGGACGCGCTCGTAGCGCCACGGTCCCGCCACGTGCGCAGCGGTCCCGGTCATCTGCGCCTCTGTGAGGACGGGGTCACCCGTGGACCAGACGCCCATGACGGGGCAGTCGACCGGGCGGCGGACCCGGGGCGGCGCACCGGCGGCACGCGGGCGGGCCCGCCGGCGCCCCAGCGGGCGCGGCAGGGGGACGTTGGCGCGGTACCAGGACAGCGCGGCCGTCAGGGCCCCCGGGCGCGACATGTCCTCGACCTGACGCGCCAGGCCCGGGGTGCTCGCCGTGCTGCGGCCGCCCCACGCGCGGCGCAGCCACCACCAGCCCCCCAGCGGCAGCAGGCGCTCGGCCAGCCCCGGGACGAGGAACGCGAGGATGTACGTGCCCTTGACCTGCTGCTCCAGGCCGGCGGCGGCGCGGGCGGCGGGGTGGCCGACGGAGACCACGGCGAGCCGGTCGACGAGGTCGGGCCGGGCCGCGACGACCGCCCACGCGAGCACCGCGCCCCAGTCGTGCCCCACCAGGGCCGCCCGCCCGACGCCGCGGGCGCGCATCAGGCCGGCGACGTCCTCGACCAGCAGGGGCAGGGCGTAGGACGCGGTGCCGGCCGGGCGGTCGCTCTGCCCGTAGCCGCGCAGGTCCGGGGCGAGCACCCGGTGCCCGGCCGCGGCCAGCGCGTCGACCTGCGCCCGCCACATCTGCCGGCTGTCGGGGAAGCCGTGCAGGAGGACCACGGCGGGGCCGTCCGGCGGACCGGCCTCGGTGAGGGCCAGGGTGGTGCCGCCGACGTCCACGCGGTGCTCGGTGACGGTCATGCCCCGAGCGTCGCAGCCGTACCGGCGGGCCGTCCCGTCAGCGCAGCGGGAGCGGCGGCTGCCACCAGGACGGCGCGTCCTCTACCTCGACCGAGGCGACCCACTTCACCCACCAGAAGCCGCGCAGGCCGGGCGCGACGAGCCGCACCGGCGCTCCGAGCTGGCGCAGCAGCGGCTCCCCCGCCATCCGGTCGGCCAGCAGGAGCCCGTCGAGGTCCTCGACGGCGAACCGGCGGGAGTAGCCCGTGACGGAGGTGACGACGACGCTGCGGCCCGGACCGCCGGCGCGCACCAGGTCGGACAGCACGACGCCGGACCACTCCTGCTCCGACGCCCACCCCGACGTGCAGTCGATGACGGCCCGGACGTCGGTGCGCGGCAGGGACGCCAGGTCCGCCAGGCCCAGGACCCGCTCCCCGTGACCGTCTCGGACCAGAAGCTCCCAGCCCTGCGCGGACGTGCGCGCGGGGACGGTGTCGGCCAGCCAGATGGTGGGCTGCGGCAGGTCCTGCAGGTAGGACCCGGTCGCCCGCCGGGCCGCTCCGGGCAGCCCGGCCCGGCGGGTGACGGTCTCGAGGGCCAGCCACCCGGCGCCGGCGGCGGCGACGACGCCGCCTGCCCGCAGCAGGAGGCGACGGTCGAGGTCCTCGGCGCGCGGGCGCTGCCAGCGCGCGCGGGCGTGCCACAGCAGCAGCGGCACGAGCACCAGGCCGGCCGCGACGTGCCACCACATCGTCCGCTGGCCGCCGGGCGCCCAGACGAGAAGCCCGGTGCTGTGCAGGACGCCGCTCAGCAGGGCGAGCAGCGTGAGCACGCCGAGCAGCACGGAGGCCCACCGCCCGGCGCGGGCCCTGCGGAGCCCGCTGCGGACGACCGGCGCCTTGCACCGGACGAGGGCGAGCACCGCCAGGCCGGCGGCCCCGTGGGCCACGGCGACCCCGCGCTGGGCGGGCACCGCGACCAGCCACGACCCCAGGCCGGCCAGCAGGGCGACGAGGAGGACGGCGAGCAGCGCGGTGTTGCCGACACGCCGGGGGACGCCCCGGCGCCGCGCGGTCCTCACCCGGCCAGTGTCAGCCCTCGCCCGCCCTGCGGCGGCACCGCACCGGCCGGCTCCTCCTGGGCGTCGAGCCAGGCGGAGACGTCGTCGGCCGCCGCGGGCCGGAGGGACAGGAAGCCCGGCAGCGGCGGGGGGGCGCCGGTCGCCGGTCCCACCAGCGCCGGTCGGCCGCTAGGTAGGGTCCGGGCGTGACGGGCGGGACGGGACCGGTGCTCCGGTGGCACCAGCCGCACCCGTCGACGCGCCGCGTGCTGGCACTGGGCACGGCCGGTGCCGCGCTGCTGTCGCTGGCGGTCGTGTCCCTCGTGGTGGGGAACTACGACGCCGGGGTCCTCGCCGGCGTGCTCGGCCTGGCGGCGGTGGTCGACCTGTGGGCGGAGATGCGGCCCCGGGGGTTCGTGCTGGCCGGCGACGACGGGCTGGTCGTGCGGACCGGCAGCCGGCCGCGGGTGCTGCCGTGGGGCGTCGTGGCCGCCGTGCGCGTCCAGCCCCGCCGGCTGGGGCGCGACCGTCCGGTGGTGGAGCTCGTCGACGGCTCGGTGGTGCCGCTCCCCCGCGACGTGCCGCTGGAGGAGCTGCAGGCGCGGCGCCCGGGGTCCGGCACGACCGACCAGCCTGGGGCCGGACCCGCTGACGGACCGTCGGACGGGCCCGCCGGTCCCACCGGCTGACGGACCCCTGGGGTCCCGCTGACGCTCCGGCTGGTCCGACCTGCTCGTGCACCACCGGCGGCACCGGGCGGCAGGACGGGGCTGCCGGGTCAGAGGTCCGTCGGGTCGGTGTTGGCGCCGCACAGCACGACCGCGACGCGCTCGTCCGCCCCGGGGACGTAGCTGCCGGCCGTGAGGGCGGCCAGCGCCGCGGCGGCACCGTGCTCCACCACCGTGCGCCACTCCCGCCACAGCAGCGCCCGGGCGGCGACGATGTCGGCGTCCTCGACGAGCACGGGCACCACGCCGGTGCGCCGGGCCACGTCGAAGGCGATCTCGCCGACCCGGCGTGCCCCCAGGGAGTCGGCGGCGACGCCGGAGACCGCGACGTCGGTCGGGGTCCCCGCGGCCAGCGCCGCGTGCAGGGTCGGCGCCCGGACCGGCTCGGCACCGACGACCCGGGTCCCGGTGCCCTCGAGCGCGGCGGCGACCCCGGCGACCAGCCCGCCCCCGCCCACGGCGACCACGACGGTGTCGACCCGGCGGGCGACCTGCTCCAGCAGCTCCAGGGCCAGCGTGCCGGCACCCGCCGCGACCTCGGGCTGGTCGTAGGCGTGGCACCACAGGGCACCGGTGCGCTCCCGGTGCTCCTGCGCGACGGCCTGCGCCTCGGCGTACTCGGCGCCCGCCAGGACGACGGTGGCGCCGAGCTCGCGCAGCCGGGCGACCTTGACCACCGGGGCGCGCTCGGGCACGACGACGGTCGCGGGCACCCCGGCCCGGGCGGCGGCCCACGCGACGGCCAGCCCGGCGTTGCCCCCGGAGGCCACGACGACGCCGACGTCGGGGTCGAGCCGGCCGGCGGCCCGGGCGGACAGGACACGGTGCAGCGCGCCCCGGGCCTTGAACGAGCCGGTGTGCTGCAGCAGCTCCAGCTTGAGCACCAGCTCGCCCGGCACCCGGCCGGCGGGCCCGCCGAGCGGCAGGGCACCGCGGCCGGCCTCGAGGACCGGCGTGACCCGGACCAGCCCGGCGGTCTGCTCCCGCGCCGCCTCGACGTCGTCGCGAGAGATCACGGCACGGGCCTCCCCTGGGTGGGCACGGCGGGTGCCGGGTGGAGCACGGAGCCGCCTAAGGGAGTCGAACCCTTGACCTACGCATTACGAGTGCGTCGCTCTACCGACTGAGCTAAGGCGGCCGGCGCGTGCCGGGGCACACGACCGCGCAGAAGTGTACGGGGTCGCCGCCCCCGTCACGGACGGGCCGGTTCCCCGCTCAGTAGTCCGCGACGCAGGCGAGCCCGTCCTCCGGCACCGTCCCCTCGACGAAGAAGGCGTCGACGGCCTCGTCCACGCAGCCGGCGCCGGTCTGCCCGTAGGCGGTGTGCCCGTCGCCGTCGTAGGTGACGAGCACGCCGGAGACGAGCTGCTCGGCGAGGCGCTCGGCCCACACCTGGGGCGTCGCGGGGTCGCGGGAGGTCCCGATGACGACGATCTCGGGGGCACCCTCGCCGTCGATCTCGGGCCATGCCGCCGGCTCGAAGGGCCAGCCGACGCACGGCAGGCCGCCGTAGGCGATGTGCGGGCCGAACGTGGGCGCCGCCTCGGCCATCTCCTGCGCGGAGCCCTCGATGTCCTCCAGCGTGATGGCTGCCCGCCCGGCGGGGTCGCTGCGCCCGTCGAGGCAGTTGACCGCGTAGATGGCCTCGCCGGTGTTGCCGCGGTAGGTGCCGTCCTCGGCGCGCTCGGTGAAGAGGTCGACGAGGAAGAGCATGACCTCGCCGTCCCCGGCGAGCGCGCCCTCCAGGCCGGCGCGCAGCGCGGGCCAGGCGTCGTACTGGTACAGCGGGTACACGACCGCGAGGACGCCGAGACCCTGGGTGAGGGGCCTCGCGTCGTCGCCGGTCGGCAGCGGCACGCGGTCCAGCGAGGCGATGAGCGCGCGCACCTGGCCGATGCCGTCGTCGACGGAGCCGCTGAGCGGGCAGTCGGGCTGGGTGAGGCAGTCGGCGACGAAGGACTCCAGCGCCACCTCGAAGCCCTGGACCTGCTCCAGGTCGATGGTCACGTCCGTCGCGGGACGGGCGGTGAGGTCGACGGCGCCGTCCAGGACGAAGCGGCCCACCCGGTCGGGGAACAGCTCGGCGTACACCGCGCCGAGGACCGTGCCGTACGACTTGCCGAGGAAGGTGAGGTCGGCGTCGTCGAGGACCGCCCGCAGGACGTCCATGTCGCGCGCGGCGGACACGGTGTCCATGTAGGGGGCGACCCGGTCGTCGGCGCAGCCCTGGGCCAGCCGGTCCGCGAGCCCCTCGAGGGTCTGCAGCTCGCCCGGGTCGTCGGGGCTGGGGTCGGCGGTGAGGAAGTCCTCGTAGGAGGCGTCGTCCAGGCAGTCGACGCCGGCGGACCGGGCGACCCCGCGGGGGTCGAAGCCGACGACGTCGTAGGCCTCCCTCAGCTCCTCGCTGGTGACGAGGCCGGCCTGCAGCGCGTAGTCGACGCCGGACCCGCCGGGGCCCCCCGGGTTGAGCAGCAGCGAGCCCAGCCGGTCGTCGCCGGTGGCGGGCAGCCGGGTGAGCGAGAGCAGCATGGTCCCCGCCCCCGGGTCCTCGTAGTCCAGGGGCACCTGCACGGTGGTGCACTCGTGGTCCTGGCCCGTGACGCCCTCGGGCGGGTCGATGGACTCGCACCCCACCCAGGTCAGCTCCTGGGAGTAGAAGGTCGCGAGCTCCGGCGACGGGGGCACCCGCACCGTGGGGTCGAGCGACGGGGCCGCGGCGCTGGGCTCCGGGGCCGCCTCGTCGTCACCGGTGGACCCTCCACCGCCTCCGCCGCCGCCGACGGAGCACCCCGCCAGGACGACGGGCACGGCTGCCAGCAGCGCCAGGCGGCGGGCCCCCCGGAGCCGGGCGGTGCCGGTGGTCGTGCGGGCAGGGCGGGTGGTGCGTGGTCTCACGTGTGCTCCCCCAGTCGGACGGTCATGCCTTCCAGCGCCAGCGGCAGCGCGGCGTTCTGCGCGAGCCGCCGACGGGTGGTCGTGATGGTGTCGCACACCCGCAGCACGGCCGCGGGGCTGGAGCGCCGGGCCAGCGCCTCCACGTCGGCGCGCATGTCCCCGTTGACGAGCGGGACGGACGCCCCGGCCTGCACGACGAGGACGTCGCGGTACAGCGACAGCAGGTCCAGCAGCGCGCGGTCCAGGCCGTCGGTCGCGCTGCGGCGGGCCTGGCGCTTGTGGCTCTCCTGCAGCTCCCGCCACTGGGTGCGCACCTGCCGCGGCAGCTCCTCGGGCGTCGAGACGCCCATCATGCGGAGCCACTCGGCGTCCTGCTCGTGCTGCGCGGCCTCGACGGCGGCGACGGACTCCTCGGTGGCGATGTCGCGGAGCTCCTGGGCCGCCTGGACGGCGCCGGGCACGCCGACCGCGCGGCCCGGGGTCTGCAGCACCTCGCGTCGGCGTCGGCGGGCGTCGGGGTCCACGGCGAGGCGCCGAGCGACGCCGATGTGGCCCTGCGACGCCGCGGCGGCCCAGGCGGCCTCGGCGGGGCTGACGCCGTGGCGCTGCTGGAGGACCCGCGCCACGGCGTCCGCGCGGGGCACGCCGAGCGTGACGACCCGGCAGCGGCTGCGGATGGTCGGCAGCAGGTCCTCCGGGGAGGGGGCGCACAGCAGCCACACGGTGTGCGGCGGCGGCTCCTCGACCTCCTTGAGCAGCATGTTGGCCGCGACGTCCCGGAGCCGGTCGGCGTCCTCGACGACGACGACCACCCAGCGGCCGCGGGTGGGCGCGACCGAGGCACGGCGGACGAGGTCGACGACGACCTCCTTGCGCACCTGCATCTCCTCGGTGGCCAGCACCGTGACGTCGGGGTGCGACCCCGCCAGGGCCTCGCGGCAGTCCGGGCAGGCGCCGCAGCCGCCGGTCGGGCACTGCAGGGCCGCGGCGAAGGCGCGCGCGGCGACCGAGCGCCCCGACCCGGGCGGCCCGGTGAGCAGCCAGGCGTGGGCGAGCGCCGAGCGCTCGGCCTGCCGCTCGACCGCGCGGCGCAGCACCCCCACCGCCCGCTCCTGCCCGACGACGGCGTCCCAGACGCTCACCCGTCGCGTCCCGGGAGCCAGCGGGTCGCCCCGCCCCGGACGGTGCCGTCGTCGCTGACGGTGCCGGTGTCGTCCGCGTCACCGGCCTCGTCGGCGCCACCGGCGTGCGAGGAACCGTCCACGTCGGCGTCCCCGCGCCGGACGGCATCCCGGAGGTCGGCGACGGTGAGGTCGACCGTGGTGCTGTCGCCCGGCCCGTGGCGGTCGGCCCCGCCCGGGGCGGGCAGCGGGGCGGTCGCGGCGTCGACCGGCTCCTGGGCGTACCCGTCGGAGTACTGGTCCACGTGGCCCTGCTCCGCGAAGCCCTGGTCCGCGAAGCCCTGGTCCGCGAAGCCCTGGTCCGCGTAGCCCTGGTCCGTGTAGCCGTAGCCCGGGTAGCCCTCGTCACCGTCCGGGCCGCCGTGACCCGGGGCCGCGTCCTCGTGCGGCGCATCCCAGGGCTGCACCTGGTGCGAGGGGGGCGCGTAGAGCTCCTGGGCGCTCCGCCCGTCCCAGACCGACGACCCGGTCGCCCAGACGTCGCGCCCGTCAGATCCGTCGTCGTCGTCGACGACCGGCCGGTCGGCCTCGGCCGCTCCGGCAGGGGCGGCCGCGCCCACCGCCGTGGCG
Organism: Aquipuribacter hungaricus; assembly: GCF_037860755.1. Taxonomy (NCBI): domain Bacteria; kingdom Bacillati; phylum Actinomycetota; class Actinomycetes; order Micrococcales; family Intrasporangiaceae; genus Aquipuribacter; species Aquipuribacter hungaricus. The sequence goes on from NZ_JBBEOI010000159.1 coordinate 8,667, forward strand.
CCCGACGCCACGCCCGTGGCCGCCCCGGCACCGGCCACCGGCGAGATAGCGGCGGGCGGCGAGGCACCGGACCGGTCG
>NZ_JBBEOI010000160.1 GCF_037860755.1 Aquipuribacter hungaricus
GGCGGCCGTCGACGCTGCCGGTGGTGGCCTGCTCGTCGCCGCCCGCCCCGCCGGCTGCGCCGTCGCCTCCCGCGCGGTCCCCTGACGTGCCGTCGTCGCGCAGGCCCGTCGTCGCGGCGGGCACCTCGGCCGCACCGCCCGCGTATCCGCCGACCTCGGTCTCGGTCATGCCACGGCCTCGTCCCGCTCGTCCGTCTGCCCGGCGGTGCGGCCGTCGGTGCCGCTGTCGGCCCGCCCGTCCCGCGTCCTGCCGGTGGCGCGCTCGAGCGCCTGGTCCAGGTCCCACAGCACGTCGTCGACGTCCTCGAGCCCGACGCTGATCCGGACCAGGTCCGGGTCGACGCCGCCGAGCCGGAGCTGCTCCTCGCTCAGCTGCTGGTGCGTGGTCGAGGCCGGGTGCAGCACCAGGGTGCGCGCGTCGCCGATGTTGGCCAGGTGGCTGCACAGCTCCACGGAGTTGATGAACCTCTCCCCCGCCTCGCGGCCGCCGGCGACCCCGAAGGCGAAGACGGCGCCGGGGCCCTCGGGCAGGTACCGCTGGGCCCGCTCGTGGTCGGGGTGGCCGGGCAGCCCGGCGTAGCGCACCCACGACACCCGGGGGTCCTCGTCCAGCCAGGTGGCGACGGTCCGGGCGTTGGCCGCGTGCTCGCGCATCCGCTGGGGCAGCGTCTCGACGCCCTGGATGAGCAGGAAGGCGGAGTGCGCGCTGAGGGTCGCCCCGATGTCGCGCAGCTGCTCGCTGCGCAGCTTGGTGAGGAAGCCGTACTCGGCGAAGTTGCCCCACCACTGCAGGCCGCCGTACGAGGCGACCGGCTCGGTCATCGCGGGGAACTTGCCGTTGTCCCACGGGAACGTGCCGGCGTCGACGACGACGCCGCCGATCGTCGAGCCGTGCCCGCCGATGAACTTCGTCGTGGAGTGGATGACGATGTCGGCGCCGTGCTCGATCGGGCGGCACAGGTACGGCGTGGCCGTGGTGGCGTCGACGACGAGCGGGATCCCGGCGGCGTGGGCGACCTCCGCCAGCCCGGCGATGTCGGCGACCTCGCCACCGGGGTTGCTCACGACCTCGGTGAAGACGAAGCGGGTCCGCTCGGTGATGGCGGCCGCGAAGTCCGCCGGGTCGTTGCCCCGGACGAACGTCGTGTCCACGCCGAAGCGCCGCATGGTGACGTCGAGCTGGGTGATCGTCCCGCCGTACAGGCTCGCGCCCGCCACGATGTGGTCCCCGGCGCCGGCCAGCGCGGCGAACACGACGAACTCGGCCGCCTGCCCGCTGCTCGTGGCCACCGCACCGAGCCCGCCCTCGAGGCTGGCCAGGCGCTCCTCCAGGGCTGCCACGGTGGGGTTGCCGATCCGGGAGTAGATGACGCCGTACTTCTGCAGCGCGAAGAGGTTGGCGGCGTCCTGGGTGTCCTCGAAGACGAAGCTCGTCGACTGGTAGATCGGCACCGCCCGCGCACCCGTCGTGGGGTCGGGGCCGGCCCCCGCGTGCAGCGCCCTGGTGCGGAACCCGAACTGGCGGTCGGTCATGGCGCAAGCGTGCCACCAGCCCCGGACACAGCCGCCCGCGCGTCCGCCGAGGACCGGCGGCAGCACCGCGGCCGGCGGGTGCGACGGGGTTGTGTCGGGACCGCGGCCTAGCGTCCGGCGCGTCCTGACCGCCGGCCGACCTGCACCCGTGGCCGCGCCGCCGGACCGCACGACCGGACGGTCAGGATGGTTGACAGATCACCTACAACTGCCGCCGTCCACCTCTTGTGACACGGCTCGGGGCCGCCATAGGTTCCGGGCACCTCCCAGACGAAAGGTCCTCGATGTCGACACCTCGTCCGTCCGGCCCGCCCCACGAGGGCGCGCAGGACGTGCCCGACCGCCGCCGCGCCCGTACCCGCACCGCCATCGGCCTGACCGGCCTGCTCGTCGCGACCGGCGCCCTCGTCACCCTCCCCAGCGCCCAGGCGCAGCAGACCGGCCGCCTCAGCGTCGGTGCCGCCCAGGCACGCACGTGCGCCGACGCCCCCGCCCGCGGCCGGGGCGTGGACTCCTACCGCGTCACCGCCCCGAGCTCCGGCCTCGTCGAGGCGTCGGTCGCCGGTGCCGGCGACTGGGACCTGGCCGTCTTCGACGACGCCGGCGAGGTCGTCGCGGCGAGCGCCGGCTTCACCGGGACCGAGCGGGCGACCGGGTTCGTCCAGGCCGGGACCCCCCTCACCGTGCAGGGCTGCCTCGTCTCCGGCCGTCCGGGCGGGGTCACCGTCGACCTGTCGTTCCTGGCCATCACCGGCTCTCCGGAGTCGGCGTCGCTGGTGTCCGTGAGCACGCCGGAGCGCGAGGACAAGGAGCGCCTGCAGGAGCTCGGCCTCGACCTCACCGAGCACGCCGACACCGACAGCGTCGACGTCGTGCTCTACGGCGCGCAGGACGAGCAGGTCCTCGACGAGGCGGGCTTCACCTTCGACGTCGAGGTCGCCGACCTCGCCGCGCAGTCCCAGGCCGACCGCAGCGCCGACGCGGCCTTCGCCGCCTCGGTCCAGCGCACCGAGCTGCCCAGCGGGCGCACGGAGTACCGACGCCTGGCCGACTACGAGGCCGAGTTGAAGGCGCTCGTCGCGGAGTACCCCCGGCTGGCCAAGCCCATCACGCTGGAGGAGCCGACCGTCGAGGGCCGCATGGTCCACGGCATCGAGATCACCACCGACGTCCAGCGCGTCCACGACGGCAAGCCCGTCTTCCTCCACATGGGCGTGCACCACGCCCGGGAGTGGCCGGCAGGCGAGCACGCCATGGAGTGGGCCTACGAGCTGCTGCAGGGCTACGGCTCCGACGCCGAGCTGACCGACCTCGTGGAGTCGACCCGCACCATCGTGGTGCCGATCGTCAACCCCGACGGGTTCACCATCTCCCGCGAGGCCGCCACCACCGACACGTTCGGGCTGTTCAGCTACGACAACAAGCGCAAGAACTGCAGCATCTCGGCGAACACCCCCACCGCGCCGGTGGACTACACGACGGGCACCTGCACGGACAACCCGGCCGGCCGCCTGCGCGGCACCGACCTCAACCGCAACTACGGCGGCCTGTGGGGCGGCCCGGGGGCGGAGATCAACTGGTCCGGCGACACCTACCGCGGCGACGGGCCCTTCTCCGAGCCCGAGACCCGCAACATCCAGGCGCTCGTGGCCTCCCGCTCCGTGACCACCCTCATCACCAACCACACCTTCGGTGACCTCTGGCTGCGCCCGCCGGGCGTCCAGGCCGTCGGCGCCCCGCTGGACGAGCCGCTGTACGCCGAGCTCGGCGCCCGGGCGACCTCGCACAACGACTACGCCAACATCCCGTCGTACCAGCTGTACGACACCACGGGCGGCACCGAGGACTGGGCCTTCTGGACCGCCGGCTCCCTCGGCTTCACCCCGGAGATCGGCACCGTGGGCTTCCACCCCGCCTTCGAGATCGGTGTCGTGGGCGAGTACCTGGGCCTGGCGCCCGCCGCACCCGAGGGCAAGGGCGGCAACAGCGCTGCCTACCTGGAGATGCAGCGCGCCACCGCAGACCCGGCCTACCACTCCACGCTGACCGGCACCGCCCCGCGCGGCTGGACCATCGAGGTGTCCAAGGAGTTCCTGACCTCCACCTCGCCCGTGGTCCGCGCCGGTGGCGTGGTCGACCCGCCCATCCAGTTCGAGGACTCGCTGTACAGCCGCTACGACTCCACTGGCGGGAAGTTCTCCTTCGCGGTCAACCCCTCGACCCGGCCGATCGTCGCCGGCCGTGACGGGCGCGAGCCCACCGCCCCGCCCCAGCCGGGGATCACGCTGACCAACCCGGACGGCGTCCCGGCGGAGAACCCGGACCTCGACCCGGACCTGGCCCAGGAGACGACCACCTTCACCATCGAGGAGGGCTTCGACAACGCCTACGCCGACCTGCAGTTCACCTGGGCGGACGCCGCCACGGACTGGGACTTCTACGTCTTCGACTCCGAGGGCAACGAGGTCGGCAGCGCCGCGACGGGCAACCAGCCCGAGGTGCTCTCCCTGGCCGACCCGGTCCCGGGCGAGTACACGGTCATGGCGTTCAACTACGACGGCGGTGACGCCAACGACTGGGCGGGCACCGTGGGCTTCCGCAACCCCACGCCCCGCGTGGTCAACGAGCCCGAGTCGTGGGTCCTCACCTGCACCGACCGTCGCGGCACGGTCAAGTCGGTCCGCGAGGTCGTCGTGGGCCGCGGCGAGACCGTCGACCTGGGCAACGTGTGCGTGACCCGGGGCCGCCCGCGCTCCTGAACCGTCCCACCGACGCACCCCGGGGCGGGGTCGCCGCCCGGCACGCACGTCGTGCCGGGCGGGGGCCCCGCCCTCGTCATGGGCGGGGGCTGCGGTGCGCGGTGCTGCGGTGCGGGGGTCAGGGCGCGCACGTCCGGTCGACGAGCTGCTGGAGCGGGGCCCGCTCGGGCACGGGGACGGCGACCTCGACGAGCACCGGGGCGGCCCCGTCGACCGCCACGCGGACGGGGAGCAGGTAGCCCTTCTTGTCCTCGGCGACGGCGTGCGGGTCGCAGCGGGTGACGGTGAGCACGACGTCCAGCGTGGCGGGACCCGGCGCGCCTGCGGGTACGTCGGCCACCGCCGGCTCCGCGACGGTGAACAGGGTGGTGGCGCCCTCGACGCTGACCGTCAGCGACGGGGCGCCGGGGCGGGGGGCGGCCACGACCGTGCCGCGCAGGGCCGGCTCGCCACGTACCTGCCCCGCGTCGACCCACGAGCCGCCCACCGTGAGCACCACCTGCACGGCGACCGCGGCGGCGGCGCACCGCTCGGCCGCGACCGGACCGAGCACCTCGGCGCCGACCGGAAGCTCCACGGTTTCGCCGTCCACCTCGAGCGTGACCAGGTGCGGGCCGTCGGCACGGGCGGCGCCGTCCGGGCCGCAGGCGGGCTCGCCCAGCGGCACGGTGAGGTCAGCGGACACCCCCGCCCCGACCAGGGAGTCCTTGTCGGCCTCGACGGGGGCGGTGAAGGTCGGGGTGTCGAGCCGGACGTGCGTCACCCGTACCGGGCGGTCGCCGCCGTTGGTGACCTTGACCTGGAGGACACCGCGCTGGGCGTCGCGCCGGTACTGCACCACCGAGGCGGACAGCCCGGCGGCAGCCCCCGCCCCGGAGGTCGACCCGGGTGCCGGTCCTGGGCCAGCGGACGAAGGGCCCGCCGACGGCGAGCCCCCGGACGGGGCCGCCGTCCCGGGTACGGCTGCCGCCCCGGGCGCGGCGGTCGCCCGTCCGCCGTCGGCGGCTGGCGTGCGAGACGAGTCGTCGGCGGGCGCGCACCCGGCCAGTGCGACGGCCGCGAGCACGGCGCCCGCTGCCCTGCGCGCACGACGACCGGTCACCTGCGGACTGTAGGCAGCGGGCGCGCGTGCGCGCGAGGGACCGCCGGGTCCGTCAGCGGAAGCGTGGCCGGGGCGGGGGCGCGACGAACGGACCCGCGTCGTCCAGGGGCGTGCCGCCCCCGAACCGGTCGCGCACCTGGCCGTCGTCCATGAGCCTGACCGGTGCCACGGCGTCACCGGCGAGCCGTCGGCCCCAGCTCGCCTCGGGCAGCGGCGCGTCGGAGGCGACGAGCAGCACGTTGCCGGTCCGCCTGCCGCGCAGCGTGCCGGGCTCGGCGACGGCGAGCACGTGAGCGAACCGGGTCCGCAGCGTGGCGACCTCGGCCCGGGTGCAGGGGAAGGGCGTCGCGTCGGGGAGGTTGCAGACGAGCACGCCGCCGGGGCGCAGCACCGCCGCGACGGCCTCGCACCACTGCGTCGTCACCAGCGAGGTCGGCACGCCGGCGTCGGCGAAGGCGTCGCGGACGACGAGGTCGAACGAGCCGGGGCGGCAGCCGGCCAGGCCGCTGCGCCCGTCGACGGCGCGGACCTTGAGCCGGCCCGCGCTGCGCAGCCCCAGCTGCTCGCGCACCAGGTCGAGCAGGGCGACGTCGGGGTCGAGCACCACCTGGTGCGAGCCGGGGCGGGTGGCGGCCACGTAGCGGGCGAGCGTCCCGGCACCCCCGCCGACATGGACGGTGCTGAGGTCCGCCCCCGGCGGGGCGAGGCAGTCGACGAGCCCGCCGATCCAGCGGACGTACTCGAAGACGAGGACCGTCGGGTCGGCCAGGTCCACGTGGGACTGCGGGACGCCGTCGACCGCGAGCTGCCAGCCGGTCGAGCCCGCCGGCTCGTTGCTCAGGCTGGCCGTCCCCCCGGCGACCGGCCAGGATCCCGGCACAGGGGCGGTGGTCGATGCGCCCCGCGCGGTCCGGGTGCCCCGGCTCACGGGCGCCACCAGCCGTAGGTGGCCAGCGGGTCGTCGGCGTCGTCGCGGACCGAGCCGTGGGTCGCGGGGCCGGGCAGGAGGGACCGAGCGGTCTCCTCAGCGACGGCGGGGCCGATCGTCCAGCCGGACCCGCCCCAGCCGTGGGAGACGACGACGTCGCGGCCGCCCACCAGCCCGGGGTCCACCCGGCCGAGGGCGACGGTGTCCCGGACCGGGCGCAGGTGCCACCAGGGCGCGGCGTCCGGCCGCCAGCCGGCCAGCGCCGGGAACCGGTCCGCGGCGTCGGCGAGCAGCGCGGGCACCTCGGCAGTGGCGCGGTCGGCCAGCCGGCGCACGTCGTCCCAGTCTGCGGGGTCGTCGACCGGCAGGTAGGTGCCGCCGACGTGCAGGTGGTCGTCGGCGGGCTGCAGGTCGCCGTGCTGGTCGGCGCCGGGGTGCGCGTCGGGCTGGGGGCCGCTGCGGTGGGGGACGGTGTACCGCGGCCGCAACGTGTCGTCGTCGTCCACCACGGCGGCCCGCTCGTGGACGGTGCCTTCCGGCAGCGGCCCGCGCAGCAGGACACCGAGCCGGCCCGACAGACGGGTGTCACCGAGGACGTGGGCGCCGAGGCCCAGGCAGGCCACGGTGACGTCGGCGCCGTGCCGGTCGTGCAGCGCGAGCAGGTCGGCCGTGGAGCGCAGCGGTGCCGGGAGGCCGACCGTCCGGACGCGCGGGTCGGCAGCCAGCGCTGCCGCCCAGCGCGGGAGCAGGGCACAGGTGTCCCACTGCGGCGAGGGGTCGACGAGCAGGGCGTCGGAGTGGCGGGAGAGGCCGAGCCCGGCGGGGTCGACCGCGGTCCCGGCGAGGCCGGTCACGGGGCCGCGGCGCGACACCACGACCGCGGACCGGGTGCGGACGTGCGTGCGGACGTGCGCGTGGCGCCGGGCCAGCGCGGTCGCGAGGACCGCCGAGCGCGTCGCCCAGCCGTCGGCGCGCGGGTCCGTCGAGGCGTAGCGCATGGCGAGCCCGCCGCTGCGGGACGCGGTGAGCGACCCGGGCTTCAGCACCGCCACGGTCACCGTGAGGGGAACGCGCGGCCCCGCTGCTCGAGAGGCCGCGCCCGAGCCGTGGGCTCCCCCGTCGGCGCCGTGGCCAGCCCCGTCGTGGACCCGGGCCTCGAGCCCGCCGTCCTCCCGGCCGTCAGCTGGGTCATCCCGCAGGTCGTGCACCAGGTCGTCCGCCCAGCACTCCGCCAGGTCGTCCGCCCGGCCCGAGGCCAGGTCGTCCGCCCGGTCGAGCAGGGCCTGCACGGTGAGCAGGCCCCCGACGCCCCCGCCGACGACGAGGACGTGCGTCATCCCCGGCGGTCCGACGCGACCCACGCCGCGGCGCCGACGGCCCCGGCGACGGTGAGCACCGACGGCCACGCACCGATCTCGCGGGCGAGCAGGTGGCTGCCGACGAACCCGCCCGCATAGCCGACCAGCAGCGCGGTCGCGGTGACGGGGCCCTGCCGGCGCACCCAGTGGCGCCCGCACCACGCGGCTCCGGCCACGAGCACCACGCCGCCGAGGGCCCGGACGTCGGTGGCCTGGGCGACGGCGAACCCGACGACCAGGGAGCCGGCAGCCACCACGGCGGTCGGGACCGCGGGCCGGGCGTGGACGTCGGTCGTGCCGGGGGCGGACGCAGAGGCAGCGCGAGGCATGACTCCAGGGTAGGCGGGCGGCCCGGGCGGGCTCCGGTGGCCGTCCCGTCCGGGCACCGCGCGAGCTGCCCGACCAGGTGCCGGACGAGCTGCTGGACGAGCTGCCGGACGAGCCGCCGGACGAGCCGACCGACCCGATGCCGGACGAGCTGCCGGACCAGCTGACGGGGACGTGCCGCCGGACGAGGGCGACCGCGGCGACAGCGGCGGTGGGTGTCAGACCAGCTGGGCGACGACCACGAGCGCGAGCACCACCGGGCCTGCCCCGGCAGCAGCGAGCCTCGCCCGCCCCGGTACGAGCGCCGCCACCAGCGCACCGACGACGGCAAGGGCCCCGCCGAGCCCGGCACCGACGACCGCGGCGAGAAGGGGGACGCCGGTGAAGAGCCCCGGCAGCGTGAGCACGGCCGCCGTCCCGCCGCCCCACCACAGGCCGGCATGCAGGTGCTCGACGAGCAGCCAGTTGTCGGCGTCGGTGCGCCGGCGGCGCAGCCGCAGCGACACTGGCACCCCCACCGCGTACACGCCGACCACCATGACGACGAGCGCCCACGCGAGCCCGGACCCGTCGGTGGTCAGCAGGAGCAGGCCGAGGACGGCGGCCAGCGCACCCGCGCCGGCCATGACCCGGCCGAGTTCGCCGGGCGCTGCGTCCCTGGACCCCGCCAGCCCGTCCCCCGGCGCCGGCGCCGCGCTCCCCGGCGGCGCGGCCGCGCTCCCA
>NZ_JBBEOI010000161.1 GCF_037860755.1 Aquipuribacter hungaricus
AGGAGGACGCCGCCGACCGCGCCGCCCGGGCCGGCCCCGGGCCTGCCGCCGACCGCGCCGCCGCCGACCAGGCGCGCCCGCAGGAATAGCGCCCGGCCGCCGAGGAAACGCTCCCACGATTGTCGTGGGGCCCGGCGCGGGTCTTTCGCAGAATCTTTCCCGTGCCGCACGAGTGATAAAGCCGGGGCGAGTTGTCGCGCCCGCGCGCCGTACGGCATGATCAATTCCGCGGGAACGCGGCGGACAATTCCGCCGGGTCGTCCGCCGAACCGCCGCACCACTCCGGAGGTCGTGCCGGGACCCCGCGGCACGCCCTTCCCTGCCGGACATCCCCTGCGAAATCGGAGAAACACCCATGGCACAACAGGTCAACGTCGTCCTCGTGGACGACCTGGACGGCACGCCCGCCGAGGAGACCGTCACGTTCGGTCTGGACGGCATCACCTACGAGATCGACCTGCACGCGGAGAACGCCTCGCGCCTGCGCGACTCCCTGGCCGAGTGGGTCGGCCACGGCCGCCGCGTCGGCGGGGCCCGTCCCCGCAAGGCCGGCGCCGCCAAGCCCGCGGCCCGTCGCTCCGCCTCGGGCACCGACACCACGGCGATCCGCGAGTGGGCCCGGTCCAACGGCCACCAGGTCTCCGAGCGGGGCCGCATCAAGGCCGAGGTCATCGAGGCCTACAACGCCGCGAACGAGGGCTGAGCGGGCGCCGGGCAGCACCGCCGCCCGGCGCCGCCACCACGCACGGGCGCCCCGTCACGAGCAGGTGACGGGGCGCCCGTGCGTGCGGGGGGCGTGCGTCAGGAGCGCTCGTCCACGGTCTCGCGGTCCTCGTCGGTGGCACCGCGGTCGTCGACACCGCGGTCGGTGGCGCCGCGCACCTGTGCCGGCGGGAGCAAGTCGGGGTCGACCTCGGGACGGCGCCCGGCCAGCAGCGAGGTGACCGTGACGGTCACCAGCGCCCCGACGATGACGACCAGGCTGAGCAGGGTCGGGATCTCGGGCAGCCAGGTCCAGATGCCGTGACCCCAGTGCAGCAGGAGCTTGACGCCGATGAAGGCGAGGATGAACGACAGGCCGTAGGACAGGTGCACGAGCTTGGACAGGGCGCCCTCGAGCAGGAAGTACAGGGCGCGCAGGCCGAGCAGCGCGAACGCGTTCGTGGCGAACACCAGGTACGGGTCGCCGGTGATGCCGTACACGGCGGGCACGGAGTCCACGGCGAAGACGACGTCGGTGAACAGCAGGACGATGACGACCAGGGCGAACGGGGTGAGGTACCGGGTGCCGTCGCGCCGCACGGAGAACTTCGTGCCGGCGTAGTCGTCGCTCACCGGCGTCAGCCGCCGCACCAGGCGCACGACCTTGAGCTCGGAGACGTGGATCTCCTTCTTCTCGCCCTTGAGCTCCTCGCGCAGCAGGTGCACGGCGGTGGCGATGAGGATGGCGCCGAAGACGAGGAACGCGAAGTCCAGCCGGGCGATGGCCACCGCGCCGACGGCGATGAACACCGCGCGGAGCACGAGCGCGCCGGCGATGCCCCACAGCAGGGCCCGCTGCTGCAGCTGCCGGGGGACGGCGAAGGCACCCATGATGAGGATGAAGACGAAGAGGTTGTCGACGCTCAGCGACTTCTCGACGATGTAGCCGGTGTAGTACTCGACCCCGGTCTGGGTGCCGTGCTGGGTGAGCACGTAGACGCCGAACAGCAGGGGCAGCGCGACGTAGAACGCCGACCAGCCGGCGGCCTCCTTGAGGGAGACGTCGTGGGGCCTGCGGGTGAGCAGGAAGTCGAAGACGAACAGGCCGACGACGGCGGCGACGGTGAGCCCCCACAGCCAGGGGGTGCCGATCGACTCCAGCGTCCCGGTGCCGGCCTGGGGGGCCGTGGACGCGGGCAGCGCCAGCGCATGGACGGACGACAGCATCAGGGGAGGTCCTCTCAGGGTTCACGGCAGGGCCGTGCACGGTGAGGTCTCCGTCGCCGCCGGGCTGCTGCCCGCTGGCTCGACCCGGGGTCGCCGTGCGACCGTGCTGACCGGGACCGGTTCTGAGGACGTACTCCCCTCGGGGTCGAGGGTACGGGCTGGCGGCCCGTCCGTCACCCGGGGCTGCGCCGGACGGGGGAGCGCAGGGCCCCGGTTCGCCCTCGGCATACACGCCGCGACGACCGGAACACGCTCAGGTCGTGCGGGCGTTCTGCCGACGAAGGACCGGACCGGACCCTGACCCAGGGGGCGAGCGCTGCGCCCAGCGCGAACGCGAGCCCCGCGAGCAGGTCCTCGGCCGGTGCCAGGCACACCGGACGTCTAGCATCGAGAGGGAACGAGGTCGTCGGGGAGCTGTCCCCGAGGACGCCGCCCGCTCGTGAGGAGCGACACATGTTCGAGAGATTCACCGACCGCGCCCGTCGTGTTGTCGTCCTGGCCCAGGAAGAGGCCCGGATGCTCAACCACAACTACATCGGGACCGAGCACATCCTGCTCGGCCTCATCCACGAGGGCGAGGGCGTCGCTGCCAAGGCCCTCGAGTCCCTGGGGATCTCCCTGGACGCCGTGCGCGAGCAGGTGCAGGAGATCATCGGCCAGGGCCAGCAGGCCCCGAGCGGTCACATCCCCTTCACCCCCCGGGCGAAGAAGGTCCTGGAGCTGAGCCTGCGCGAGGCGCTGCAGCTCGGCCACAACTACATCGGGACCGAGCACATCCTGCTCGGCCTCATCCGCGAGGGCGAGGGCGTCGCCGCCCAGGTCCTCGTCAAGCTCGGCGCCGACCTCAACCGGGTCCGCCAGCAGGTCATCCAGCTGCTGTCCGGCTACCAGGGCAAGGAGCCGGCCACCTCCGGCGGCCCCGCGGCGGAGAACACCCCGTCCGGCTCCCTGGTGCTCGACCAGTTCGGCCGCAACCTCACCCAGGCGGCCCGCGAGTCCAAGCTCGACCCGGTCATCGGGCGCGAGAAGGAGATCGAGCGGGTCATGCAGGTGCTGAGCCGCCGCACCAAGAACAACCCGGTGCTGATCGGCGAGCCCGGTGTCGGCAAGACCGCCGTCGTCGAGGGCCTGGCCCAGGCGATCATCCGCGGCGAGGTCCCCGAGACCCTCAAGGACAAGCAGCTCTACACGCTCGACCTCGGCGCCCTGGTCGCCGGGTCGCGCTACCGCGGCGACTTCGAGGAGCGCCTGAAGAAGGTCCTCAAGGAGATCCGCACCCGCGGCGACATCATCCTGTTCATCGACGAGATCCACACCCTCGTCGGGGCGGGTGCCGCCGAGGGCGCCATCGACGCCGCCAGCATCCTCAAGCCGATGCTGGCCCGCGGCGAGCTGCAGACCATCGGCGCGACCACGCTGGACGAGTACCGCAAGCACGTGGAGAAGGACCCGGCCCTCGAGCGGCGCTTCCAGCCGATCCAGGTCGCCGAGCCCTCCCTCGCGCACGCCATCGAGATCCTCAAGGGCCTGCGGGACCGCTACGAGGCGCACCACCGCGTCTCCATCACCGACGGCGCGCTGGTGTCCGCGGCCAACCTGGCCGACCGGTACATCAACGACCGGTTCCTGCCGGACAAGGCCATCGACCTCATCGACGAGGCGGGCGCGCGGCTGCGCATCCGCCGGATGACCGCACCGCCGGACCTGCGCGAGTTCGACGAGAAGATCGCCACCGTCCGTCGCGAGAAGGAGTCGGCCATCGACTCCCAGGACTTCGAGAAGGCCGCCTCGCTGCGGGACGACGAGAAGCGCCTGCTGGGCCAGAAGGCCGAGCGCGAGAAGCAGTGGAAGTCCGGCGACATGGACGTGGTCGCGGAGGTGGACGAGGAGCTGATCGCGGAGGTCCTCGCCATCGCCACGGGCATCCCGGTGTTCAAGCTCACCGAGGAGGAGTCCCAGCGGCTGCTCCACATGGAGGACGAGCTCCACCGTCGCGTCGTCGGCCAGGAGGCCGCCATCAAGGCGCTCTCCCAGGCGATCCGCCGCACCCGCGCCGGCCTCAAGGACCCCAAGCGTCCCGGTGGCTCGTTCATCTTCGCCGGGCCCACCGGCGTCGGGAAGACCGAGCTCGCCAAGTCGCTCGCGGAGTTCCTCTTCGGCGACGAGGACTCGCTCATCCAGCTCGACATGTCCGAGTTCTCCGAGAAGCACACGGTGTCGCGCCTCTTCGGCTCGCCCCCCGGCTACGTGGGGTACGAGGAGGGCGGCCAGCTCACCGAGAAGGTGCGCCGCAAGCCGTTCTCCGTGGTCCTCTTCGACGAGGTCGAGAAGGCCCACCCGGACATCTTCAACTCGCTGCTGCAGATCCTGGAGGACGGTCGCCTGACCGACAGCCAGGGCCGGGTCGTCGACTTCAAGAACACCGTGATCATCATGACGACGAACCTGGGCACCAGGGACATCGCCAAGGGGATCTCGCTCGGGTTCTCGGCCGGCAACGACACGTCCAGCAGCTACGAGCGGATGAAGAACAAGGTCAACGACGAGCTCAAGCAGCACTTCCGGCCGGAGTTCCTCAACCGCGTCGACGACACCATCGTGTTCCCCCAGCTCACGCCGGAGGAGATCGTCACGATCGTCGACCTCATGATCGCCAAGCTGGACAAGCGGCTCCGCGACAAGGACATGGCCATCGAGCTCACCCCGCGGGCCAAGAACCTGCTCGCGCGGCGCGGCTACGACCCGGTCCTGGGCGCCCGGCCGCTGCGCCGGACGATCCAGCGCGACATCGAGGACTCGCTGTCGGAGAAGATCCTGTTCTCCGAGCTCGTGGCGGGCCAGATGATCATCGTCGACGTGGAGGGCGAGGGCGACCTCGCGCAGTTCACGTTCGAGGGCACCGAGAAGCGGCTGCCCCCGGTGCCCGAGCCCGTCGGGGTGGCCGCCGAGGGCGGCGCGATCCTCGAGGGCGGCTCGGTGCTCGAGGGCACCGACGGCCCGGCCGACGCGACCGGTCTCGCGGCGAGCTGAGCGGCGCCACGCACCACGCCGGAGCCCGGCCGTCCCTCACGGGGGCGGTCGGGCTCCGTGCTGCACGTCCGGCGGACGTGCCGCGCATCGCCGAGCTCGTCCAGGCGTACGTCCTGGACCGGCGGCTGCTGGCCAAGGACCTCGTCACGCTCTACGAGGACGTCCAGGAGTTCGTCGTCGCCGAGGTGCTCGTGCCGGGCGACGGCGGCCCGGACGGGTCCACGGGCACCGTGCGCGTCGTCGGCTGCGGCGCGCTGCACGTCATGTGGGCCGACCTCGCCGAGGTCCGCACCGTCGCGGTCGACACCTCGCTGCGCGGCGGCGGCGTCGGGCGCGCCCTGGTCGGGGAGCTGTTGGACCGGGCGCGGCGGCTGGGTGTGTCCCGCGTGTTCTGCCTGACCTTCGAGAAGGGCTTCTTCGGCTCGTTCGGGTTCGAGGAGATCGAGGCCGCCCCGGTCCCGCCCGAGGTTTACGAGGAGCTGCTGCGCAGCCACGACGAGGGTGTCGCGGAGTTCCTCGACCTCGCGCGGGTCAAGCCCAACACCCTCGGCAACGCCCGGATGCTGCTCCAGCTGTAGGCCCAGCAGGGCTCGTCGCTCGCGCGCCTACTCGTGGCGGAGGGCCTGCACCGGCGGCATCGAGGCCGCCCGGTTGGCCGGGTACAGCCCGAAGAACAGCCCGGTGACCACCGCCGCGGACAGCGCCAGGACCACCGAGAACGGCGTGACGACCGGCGAGAACCCGCTGATGTCGACGAGCTGGGTCAGCGAGCCCAGCAGCGTCCCGGTCAGCCCGCCCAGGCCGGTGAGGATGACCGCCTCGAGCAGGAACTGCCCGATCAGGTGGCCCCGGCGTGCGCCGACCGCGGTGCGGATGCCGATCTCCCTCGTCCGCTCGGTGACGGTGACGAGCATGATGTTCATGACGCCGATGCCGGCCACGAGCAGGGCGATGCTGGCGACCGCCGCGGCCAGCACCTGGAACAGCAGGGTGATCGCCCGCACCGAGCGGAGCTCCGCGGTCCGGGTGTAGACGCCGAAGTCGGCCGGGTCGGTCGGGCCCAGCAGGTGCGCGCGGCGCAGGGTCTGCCGGACCTGGTCCGCGGCCGGCTCGACGCCGTCCTCGGTCGCCGCGAGCACGGCCACCTGCGAGTACCCGGCCTGCGGGCCGGTCAGCAGGTCCTCCATCGTCGTCTCCGGCAGCCACGAGCCCGCCTGTCCGGGGTACGGGTCGTCGGCGGTGCCCACGACGGTCAGCGGGATCCCCTGGAGCACGACCTCCGAGCCGGGGGACGCCCCGAGCCCCTCCGCCGCGGTGGTGCTCAGCACGACGACGCGGGCGCGGCCGGTGACGTCGCTCTCCGACAAGAACGGGCCCTCCACCAGGGTGACCGCGCCGACGTCGAGGAACGCGGCGGACGTCCCGGTGATCTCGGTGTCGACGTAGCCGCCGTCGGGCGTGGTGAGCTGCCCGTACGACTGCTGGAAGCCGGCCGCCGCCGCCACGTCCGGGGTGCCCTCGCCGTCCACGAGCAGGGCCACGTCGTCGCGCGACAGCGGCTGCGGCGCGGGCGGGGCGTAGGCGGTGGCCATCGGGTCGAACGCGTCGAAGGCGTCGAGCTCCCCGCCGGTGCCCTGGTCGAGGGCGGGCTCGGGGCCCATGAACGCGCCGTCGCCGCCCGGGTAGACGGTGATGAGCCGGGGGGAGCCCAGCCCCTCGAGCTCGCCGAGCGCCGCCTGCGAGGCGCCCGCGGCGACGGCCATGAGCGTGATGACGGCGAACACCCCGATGCCGATGCTCAGGACGGTCAGCAGCGAGCGGACCTTGTTCGCCAGGACGCCGCCGACCGCGAGGGCCAGCGTGTCGCGCATCACGGGGGGCCGCCCGGGCCGATACCCACGGTGCCCGGGGCCTCGTGGGGGACCCGGGCGTCCGGCTCGCCGGCTGCCGGGGCGACCAGGCGCCTGCGCGGGGCTGCCGTGGCGGGGTCCACCGGCTCCCACGCGGCCGGGCGGCGGGGGACCTGCGCCTCGTCGGAGACCACCCGCCCGTCGTGCATGACGACCGTCCTGCCGGCCCAGCCGGCGACGTCGTGCTCGTGGGTGATGACGACGACGGTGCGGCCCTCGTCGTGCAGCTCGGCGAGGACCCGCAGGACGTCGTGGGTGGACCGGGAGTCCAGGTTCCCGGTCGGCTCGTCGGCCAGCAGCAGCGCGGGCTCGCTGACGACGGCGCGGGCGACGGCCACGCGCTGCTGCTGCCCGCCCGACAGCTGGGTCGGCGTGTGGTCGGCCCGGTCGGACAGCCCGACCATGGCCAGCGCCTCGAGCGCCAGACGCCGCCGCTGCCGCCGGGGGACGCCGGCGTACATCAGGGGCAGCTCGACGTTGGTGACCGCCGAGGTGCGGGGGACCAGGTTGAAGCTCTGGAAGACGAAGCCGATCGTCCGGTTCCGCACCCTCGCCTGCGCGGCGCCGCGCAGCGTCGCGACGTCCGTGCCGTCGAGGACGTACCGGCCCGCGGTGGGGGTGTCGAGGCAGCCGAGGATGTTCATGAGCGTGCTCTTGCCGCTGCCGCTGCTGCCCATGACCGCGACGAACTCGCCCCGGTCGACCCGCAGGTCGACGTCGACGAGGGCGTCCACCTGGGTGCCGCCGGTGAGGAAGCTCCGGGTCAGGCCGGTGACCTCGATCGTGGGGACGCTGCCGGGGTCGCGGAGGTCGCCTGTTTCGCCGAGGCCCGCGAGGTCGCCGTCCCGGTCTCCGCGGATCCCGAGCTCTGCGCGGTCGCCGAGGTCCCCGCGCAGGCCCGGGGTCGCGTCCGGCTGCCCGCGCCGGCGCCTAGGGCGCACCGAGGAACTCCTCGCCGCCGCCGGCCATCGGGTCCGCGACCCGGACCACGTCGCCCTCCTCCAGGCCGTCGAGCACCTGCGAGTACCCGCCCTGCCGCAGCCCGAGTTCCACCTCGACGTCTTCGACCGTCTCGCCGTCGACCACCTGCACCGTGGTGGCGCCGTCGGACTGCTGGACCGCGGCGGTCGGGACCACGAGCGCGTCGGGGGCGTCGCCGGTGGTGATGCGCGCGGCGACGGACAGCCCGCCGCGGGCGCCCGCCGGCAGCTCGTCCACGGCGACGGTCACGGTGTACGTCTTCTGGGCCGGCAGCGGCTGGCCGGTGAAGGGGTCGACGCCCCCCTCGGCGCCGCCCTGCCCGGGCTCGCTCGCGAGCACGGTGAGGACCTGGCCCGTGCCGACGACGTCGGGGATGGCGCTGAACTTCAGCTCGGCGGGCATGCCGTCCTCGAGCAGGACGGCGTCGGTCTCGGGGACGGTGATCTCGGCGACGAGGGCCTGCGTGGCGGTGAGCGTGATGGTGCCCGCGGCGGGCGCCGAGCCGTCGCCCGCGCCGGTCGAGGCCGGGGTGACGGCGCCCTCGCCGACCGCCGTGCCGACGGTGACGTCGACCGCGGTGACGGTGGCCGCGACGGGTGCCACGACCGTGGTCCCGGTGAGCGAGGCGCGGGCGGTCTCGACGGCGAGCCGGGCCCGGTCGACCTCGACCTGCAGCTCCTCCGGCGAGGGCCCGGCTGCCGGGCCCTCCGGGGTGCCGCCCGCCTGCAGCACGCGCAGGGCCGCCTCGGCCTGGGCGAGGGCGCTGCGCGCGCCGTCGACGGTCTGGGCGTCGGAGGCCAGGCCGGTGC
>NZ_JBBEOI010000162.1 GCF_037860755.1 Aquipuribacter hungaricus
GTGGGCGCGGGCCGGTGCGTGCTGCCGCCGGTCCAGCAGCCGCGCCCCCCGCCGAGGCGCTGCTGGCCGGGCGTCGTGCGGCTCCCGTCGTGCGCCACGTCACGCCGCGACCGACGGGCGGGCCGGAGGGGCCGCCGTATCCTCGACAGGTGCAGCCAGCCGGGTCGACCTCGACCCTCGGGCCGCCGCCCCACCTCGGGCAGGCGTCCGGCGCCCCCACCCCCGCCGCCGGTGCGCGGCACCGCCTCGTGCTCCTCGTGAGCCTGCTCGGCACGGTGGTCGTCGGGATGCTCGTCGCGGTGCAGTCGAGGGTCAACGGCGAGGTCGCCACCGTCCTCGTGCCCGGGGTCACCGGCGGGTGGCGCGGGCCGGGCGGCGACCGGGTGGCGGCCGGGCTGGACGCGGCCGTGCTGTCGTTCGGCATCGGCTGGGTCGTCCTGGTCGTCACGTCCCTGCTCACCCCTCGCGGCCGGCGCGGCCTGCGCGCGGTGCTGTCGGCCCTGCGCCACGGCCGGCTGCGCTGGTGGCAGGCGCTCGGCGGCACGGCCGGCGCCGCCTTCGTCGCCGCGCAGGGCATCGCGGTCCCGGTGCTGGGCGTCGCCGTCTTCACGGTGGCCTGCGTCGCCGGCCTCACCGTCGGCTCGCTGCTCGTCGACCGGCTGGGGCTGTCGCCCAACGGGCCCCGCCCCTTCACCGTCCGCCGGGTCGTCGGCTGCCTGCTCGCGGTGGCCGGGGTCGCGCTCAGCGTGTCGTCGAGCCTGCTCGGCGGTCTCGGCCTGGCCGCCGGGGTGCTGGTCGTCGTCCTCGTGGTCGCGCTCGCCCTCGCCGTCGGGGCGGGCACCGCGGCGCAGCAGGCCGTCAACGGCCACGTCGCCATCCACGCCGGATCCCCGTGGACGGCGGGGCTCGTCAACTTCTCGACCGGGCTGGCGGTGCTCCTGCCGGCGCGGCTGCTGCTCGTCGGCACCGTGCCCCCCGCGCCGCTGCCGACCGCGTGGTGGAGCTACCTGTCCGGGCCGATCGGGATGTCGTTCATCATCCTCGCCGCGCTGCTCGTGCGGACGCTCGGCGTGCTGCTGCTCAGCCTCGGCAACACGGCGGGCCAGCTCGTCGGCTCCATCACCCTGGACGAGCTGCTGCCGACGGAGGCGGGGCGTCCCGGGGTCGTCGAGATGCTCGCCGCGCTCCTCATCTTCGCCGCGGTCGTCCTCGCCGCCAGCAGGCCCCGACGCTCCCGGGGCGGGGCGCCCACCGACGGCTCGGCAGGTCCACCAGTCGAGGCCGGGGCGACGCCGGCCGACGCCCCGCGTCCGTGACCGACGCCGACCTCGTCCTGCTCGGTGCCGGCGGCGCGGGCACCGCGGTGCTGCACGCCCTGGCGCACCGCGACCTCACCACCGGGCTGCCCGCCCCGCTGCGGGTCGTCGTCGTCGACCCGGTCCCCGACGACAGCGCCGCCGCCCGCCACCGGACCTGGTGCTTCTGGGCGGAGGGCGAGGCCGCCGTCGCCCCCGCCGTGCACGCCACCTGGCGCCACGTCCGGGTGAGCGACCCGGCGCGCGACCTCGTGCTCGACCTGGACCCGTTCCGCTACCACCTCGTCCGCAGCGACGACCTCGCCGCGCTCACCGCCGAGCGGGTCCGGGCCGCGCCCCGGCTGTCCGTCGAGCGCGTCGTGGCAGCGGCCGGCCGGGTGACCTCGACCACAGCGGGGGCGACGGTCCAAGTCGGTGGCCGCACCCTGCGCGCGGCGCTCGTGCTGGACTCCCGGCCCGCGAGCCCGGCCCGGGCGGGGTCGGTGTGGTGGTGGCAGCACTTCCGCGGCTGGACCCTGCCGGCGGGCGCGCTGCCCGCGGGGGTGCTCGGCGCCGGGCCCGACGGTCGCCCCGTCGCGAGCCTCATGGACTTCCGCACCGACCAGCCGGCCGCCGGGCTGTCCTTCGGGTACCTGCTCCCGCTGCCGGACGGCCGTGCGCTCGCGGAGTACACGGAGTTCTCGCCCGCGCGGCTGGACGACGCCGGCTACGACGCTGCCCTCCGGGGCTACCTCGCCCGGCTGGGCGTGAGCCCCGACGTCGTCCCCGACCACGTCGAGACCGGGGTCATCCCCATGACGGACGGGGCCTTCGCCCGCCGGTCGGGGCCGCGGGTGCTGCGGACCGGGACCGCCGGCGGCGCCACGCGCGGCTCGACCGGGTACACGTTCTCGGCGATGCTCCGCGACGGCGAGGCGGTCGCGGACCTGGTGGCCGGTGGCGCGCTCGCCCGGCCCGGCGCGGTCCGGCTCCCCCCGCCCTACCCGCCGCGGCACCGGTGGATGGACGCCGTGCAGCTGCAGGCGCTCCAGGCCGGCCGGGTGCAGGGGCCGACCTTCTTCACCGACCTGTTCGACCGGCGGCCCGCCCCGCAGGTGCTCCGCTTCCTCGACGGCACGACGACCCTGGCCGACGACCTGCAGATCATGTCCGCCTCGCCGACCCTGCAGATGTCGCTGTCGGCGGGCTCGGACGCGCTCGACCGGCTCCGGCGCCGGGTGCGGCGCCCGGGCGGGGAGCAGGGCCAGCCGGTCCCGGTGCGCACCGACCGCTGACGGGTCCGCCTCCTATCCTCGGGGCGGAGCCCGGCCGGACCGGGGAGCACCGTCCCGCGGGCCGGTGCCCGGCGGAGGGGCGGGGGCAGTCGTGGACCTCGCTCAGGACGTGTCCACGACCACCACCGTCACCGGCGCCGTCGCGGCCGTGCTCGGCGCCGTCGTCCTGTTCATGGCGCTGGTCGTCATCCCCAAGGACCGCCGGCCCTCCTCGGCGACCGCCTGGATCATGACCATCGCCTTCGTGCCGGTCGTCGGGGTCATCGCCTACTTCTTCATCGGCACCCCCCGCCTGCCGCGGGGCCGCCGGGCCAAGCAGCGCGACGTCGACCGGCTCATCGGCGAGCGGACCCGGGCCTTCGACCCCGGGGACGGTCCGTCGCCCGGCCCGCGGTGGTTGGACCACGTCGTCCGCCTCAACCAGAACCTCGGCGCGATGCCCATGCTCCGGTCCAACTCCGCCGTGGTGCAG
Organism: Aquipuribacter hungaricus; assembly: GCF_037860755.1. NCBI lineage: Bacteria > Bacillati > Actinomycetota > Actinomycetes > Micrococcales > Intrasporangiaceae > Aquipuribacter > Aquipuribacter hungaricus. The sequence continues at coordinate 3,063 of NZ_JBBEOI010000162.1, forward strand.
ACCGGCTACGCGGAGTCCATCGAGCAGATGACGGCCGACGTCGACGCGGCGACGGAGTTCGTCCACGTCGAGTTCTACATCCTGTCCCGCGACCGGACGACGGCCCCGTTCTTCGACGCCATGGCGCGGGCGGTGCGGCGCGGCGTCGTCGTGCGCGTGCTGCTGGACCACATCGGGTCCTGGGGCACGCCGGGGTACCGCCGCACGCTCCGGGCCCTGGACGCGGCGGGCGTGCAGTGGCAGCTCATGCTCCCGGTGCAGCCGCTCAAGGGCCGGTACCAGCGCCCCGACCTGCGCAACCACCGCAAGCTCGTCGTCGTCGACGGCCTCGTGGGCTGGGCGGGGTCGCAGAACATGGTCGACTCCACGTACGGCAAGCGCACCAACCGCCGCCGGGGCCTCCACTGGCAGGACCTCATGGTGCGGCTGCGGGGCCCGGTGGTGCAGGAGCTCGAGGCGCTGTTCGCCACCGACTGGTACTCCGAGACCGACGAGCTCCTCCCGGTCCGGGCGCCCGACCCCGCGGAGCTGGTCGTCGGGGAGCTGTCGGTGCAGGTCGTCCCGTCAGGGCCGGGCTTCGACACCGAGAACAACCTGCGCCTGTTCACCAGCCTGCTCTACGGCGCGCAGGAGCGGGTGAGCATCACCAGCCCGTACTTCGTGCCCGACGAGTCGCTGCTGTACGCGGTGACCAGCGCCGGCTAATGCGGCGTGCAGGTCGAGCTGTTCGTGCCCGAGCAGGCCGACCAGTTCCTCGTCCACCACGCCCAGCGCTCCTACTACGAGCAGCTGCTGCGCGCCGGGGTCCGGATCTGGCTCTACCCCCGCCCGTACGTGCTGCACGCCAAGCACATGAGCATCGACTCCGACATCGCCGTCGTCGGCAGCTCGAACCTGGACATCCGCTCGTTCACCCTGGACCTGGAGCTCACGCTGCTCGTCCACGGGCAGTCCTTCGCCCAGCAGCTCCACCACGTCGAGGACCTCTACCGCCAGGTGTCCAGCGAGCTCACCCTCGACACCTGGCTCGCCAGGCCCCGGCTGCAGCAGGTCCTGGACAACGTCGCGCGCCTGACGTCCTCGCTGCAGTAGGGCGCCCGGCTGGCGCGGGTCCGTGCGGTGCAGGTCGGTGCGGTGGAGGTACGTCCGGTGCGCCGTCGGCGGACGGCTCAGGGCTCAGCCGACAGCGACCGGCTCCCACGAGAACACCGCGTCGGTGCGCGGGTCGACCGTGAGCCGCAACCACTCGGTGGCGGTGTCACCGAACGTCTCCAGCCGGGTGAGGTTCGCGACACCGCCGTACGCAGGCTCGGCCTCGTAGCGGTGCTCGTCGCCGTGGGCGAGCAGGACGGGCCCGTCGAAGGCCCGCGAACGGGCGAGGATGAGCTCGCGCTCGGCGGCGAACCCGGGGTCGTCGTCGACGGGCTCGGCCTGCAGCAGCAGCAGCACACCGGCAGCGCCGGTCGCCTCCGCCTCGTCGAACGCGGCGTCGATCCAGGCGAGGTTCGCGGCCCGGCGTGCCTCGAACTCCGCGAGGCGCTCGGCCGGGCGGTCGCCCCCGGGCAGCTGCGCCCACGGGAGCAGGCCGTTGCTCGACCCCACGACGTGCACGGTCGCCATGACGACCCCGCTGCGCGTGAAGCGGACGTTCTCGACGTAGTCCGCGTGCGCGGGGTCCGTGACGCCCTGGCTCACCACGCGCATACCCCGGCCGCCGATGGTCTCGCCCGGGACCGGGAACATGAGCTCGCGGAGCCGGTCCAGGCGTTCGGTCGGGACGAACGAGCCGTTGGTGGTGCGGTGGCAGTCGGTCCAGTCGTTGTCTCCGGGGGTGAGGACGAAGGGGTCCTCGAAGCTCTCGTACTTCTGGAGCGAGTCACCCAGGAGGGCGTCGGAGCAGCTCTCGCTGCCGGCCTTGACGTCGCCGGCGTGCAGCACGAGACGGACCCGGCGGTCGTCGTCCACGTCGTCGGCCAGGGCGGGGAACAGCTCCCGCTGCTCGGGGCCGTAGGGGGTGTCCCCGAGCAGGGCGATCGTCGTCGGTGCCTGCCCCCTGGGCCCGCCGGGGGCGGCGACGGCGGTGCCGGGCACCGTGGCGACGGCCAGCGCTGCCAGGGCCGCGGCGCCGGACGAGAGGAGCGCGCGCCGGCGCGCGGGGGACGGGGACGACGAGGCGGTCATGCGGACACCCTGGTGGCCGCGCCCGGCCGGCAGGTGGCCGTCAGGTGGCGGTGAGGAGAACGCTCGGGTGCGCCGGGCCTGACGAGGTCCGGCCTCTCCTCTGAGCCCCGCGCAGGCCTGTGCCCGGGACCGCCCGGTCCCCGCCGCCTACGCGCCGTCGTGGGGGCTCCACGACGGCGACAGATGGTCGACGAGCTCGTCGGCGATGCCGGTGTAGGTCTGCGGGGTGAGCTCCAGCAGGCGGGCGGTCGCCTCCTCGGGCAGGCCGAGGCCGCGGACGAACTCGGCCATCGCCGGCCCGTCGACCCGCTTGCCGCGGGTGAGCTCCTTGAGCCGCTCGTAGGGGTTGTCCAGGCCGTGCAGGCGCATGACGGTCTGCACCGCCTCGCCGAGCACCTCCCAGGACCCCTCGAGGTCGGCGTCCAGCACGGAGGAGTCCACGTCGAGCGAGCCCAGGCCCCGGGCGACGTTGTCGACCGCCAGCAGCGAGTGGCCGAGCGCGACGCCGATGTTGCGCTGCATCGTGGAGTCGGTGAGGTCCCGCTGCAGCCGGGACGTGACGAGGGTCCGCTGGAGGACCTCCAGCAGCGCGTCCGACAGCTCGAGGTTCGCCTCGGCATTCTCGAACCGGATCGGGTTGACCTTGTGCGGCATGGTCGAGGACCCGATCGAGCCGGCCTGCGTGAGCTGCGTGAAGTAGCCCTGCGAGATGTACGTCCAGGCGTCGGTGCACAGGTTGTGCAGCACCCGGTTGTAGCGGGAGACGTCGGCGTAGAGCTCGGCCTGCCAGTCGTGGGACTCGATCTGCGTCGTCAGCGGGTTCCACGTCAGGCCCATGCCCTCGACGAACCCCCGCGACACGGCCTGCCAGTCGACGTCGGGCGCGGCGGCGTGGTGGGCCGCGTACGTCCCGGTGGCCCCGTTGAGCTTGCCGAGGAACTCCGCGCCGTGGACCCGGTGGAGCTGGCGCTGCAACCGGTGGGCGAGGACCGCGAGCTCCTTGCCGACCGTCGTGGGGGTGGCGGGCTGGCCGTGGGTGCGGGCCAGCATGGGCACCGACCGGTAGGCGCGGGCCATCGTCGCGACCTGCTCGGCGAGCGCGGTCGCCGCCGGCAGCCACACCTCGCGCACGGCGCGCTGCACGAGGCGGGCGTAGGCGAGGTTGTTGATGTCCTCGCTCGTGCACGCGAAGTGGACGAACTCCGAGACGTCCTCCAAGGAGGTCCCCGCCAGGCGCTCCTTGAGCAGGTACTCCACGGCCTTGACGTCGTGCACGGTGGTCCGCTCGAGCTCCCGCAGCCGCAGGACCGTGCCGGCGTCGAAGTCCGCGGCGACCCCGTGGAGGCGCTGCACCTCCTCGTCGGTGAGGCGGCGCAGCCCCGGCAGCACCTGCTGCTGGGACAGGTGCAGCAGCCACGCCACCTCGATGCGCAGCCGCTCGCGGTTGAGCGCCGGCTCGGACAGGTGCTCGGCGAGGCCCTCCACCGCGGGGCGGTACCGGCCGTCGAGGGGGCTCAGCGTCGCCTCGCCCAGGTCGGCGGCGATGCGTGCGGCGGTGCGGGACACGGGGGGCTGGTCGTTCACGGGGTGATCCTCACAGATCGTCGGTGCGACCCGCGCCCGCCGACCGCCTGTGCACGGCGCCCGGCGGCTGTGGACAGAGCCCCCTCGCGCGCGTCGTCACAAGGGGGAGTGGCGGCGCCGGCCAGACGTCGCGGGCGCGGTGCCGCTGTCGGGGCGTCAGGCCCAGCGTGCGGCCGCCGCCGCGGCCTGCGCCCCGTAGCCGCCGCCGAACAGGGCGGCGTGGACGAGCAGCGGGTGCAGCTGGTGCAGCGGGACGCGGTCCTGCCATCCCGGCGTGAGGGGGGCGGCCTCGGTGTAGGCGTCGAGCACCCGTCGCAGGTGGGGCAGCCCGAACAGGGCGAGCATCGCCAGGTCGGTCTCGCGGTGGCCGCCGTGCGCGGCCGGGTCGACGAGGACGACGCCGTGCGCGGTCCACAGCACGTTGCCGTTCCACAGGTCGCCGTGCAGCCGGGACGGGCCCTCGCCGGGGTCGCTGAGGCCCGCGTCGGCGACGAGCCGGTCGAGCAGCCGGGACACCGTGGCGGACTGGTCCGCGTCCAGGGCGCCCGCGTCGTGGGCCCGGCGCAGGTACGGCAGCAGGCGGTGCTCGGCGTACCAGGGCCCCCACACCGGACCCGTGCGCAGCGGCAGCGGGAGCGGCCCGACGTACCCGTCCCCGGTCCAGCCGTCCGGGCCTGACCCGAAGCCCGGCGCGCCCGCCGCGTGCGTGACGGCCAGGCGACGGCCGAGCTCCTCGGCCGCGGCGGCGGTGGGCGGCACCTCGGGCAGGCGGGGCATGACGAGCCGGTCGTCGGCGACCTGGAGGGGCTGCACGACCGCGACGCCGCCGGGCACGGACGCCAGCCAGCGCAGGCCGGCCGCCTCGACGGCGAAGTACCCCGGGGGTGCGTCCGCCCGTCGCTTGACGAACACCTCGCCGGAGGCGGCGGCGGGACGGCCGGGCGCGTCGTCGCGAGCAGGTGCCCCCGTGGTCACCGGACGGCCTGCACGGGGGCGCCCGCCAGGCGCTCGAGCAGGTGGTCCAGCAGCCCGGCGCACGAGCGCTCCACCTGCTCCAGGACGGAGTCGAAGGCGTCGAGGTCGGAGTAGTAGGGGTCCGGCACGTCGAGGGACCGTCCGACGTCCCCGCCGGCCCGCAGGAGGGCGCTGAGGTCGGCCGCCGCCGGGTCGAAGGTGCGCAGCAGCCGCACCTTGGCGCGGTCGTCCTGGTCGTCGGTCCAGCCGAGCAGGGTCCGCTGGTGGCCGCGGTCCAGCGCGAGCACCAGGTCGAGGTCCGGCAGCCAGGACGGCTCGAACAGCCGCGCGCGGTGGGGCAGGCCGTCGTACCCGCGGGCGGACAGCGCCAGGAGCGTGCGGCTGTCGGCGCGCTCGCCGATGTGCCAGTCGCCGGTGCCCGCGGAGGTGACGAGCACCAGGTCGTCGATGCCCTGCTCCTCGACCATGGCGCCCAGCACGACCTCCCCCATCGGGGAGCGGCAGATGTTGCCCGAGCACACGAAGCACACGCGGATCGGGGCGGGGGCCATGGGTGCCAGTGTGCCCACGCTCCCGGGCGCGGCGACAGGGCTCCGGCCCGGGGATCTCAGCCTGTGTCCACAGCCGGGGAGCCCGCTCCGGTGTGCACCGCCGGGCGGCGTCCGGGACCCCGCAGCACGCGGTCGGCGCAGGCTCGGGGGATGGGGTCGGGGAGCACGGAGGAGGTGGCGGCCCGCTGCGCGCGGGTGGCCGACGAGGTGGACGGGCTGGTGGCCCGGGTGCGCGGGCTGCCGCCGCCGGGCTGGCGCGGACCGGCGGCGGACGGGTTCGACGAGGGCC